>JAYVMQ010000216.1:0-4941 GCA_043758855.1 Chloroflexota bacterium | reverse complement strand
CAGGAGCGGGTCCGCTCAGGACCGGCCGCCAGTCATCCACGCGTTCGCGGTACCAACGCTCGAACTCCGCCCGTTCTTCGGGCGTCAAGTTGGCGGCGATCAGCAAGTTGAGGATGTTCCGGTCGAGGTCGCTCGCTCCCCCAAAGAACTCCGCATCGGTCATGACGAAGCCGTCGGTCGTGACCGACAGCGCGACGATCGCGGGTTCGGTCCACGGCTCATCGAGGATGTACCCGACGATCGCGGCCATTCGGCCGCTCATGGCCGTGAACCGATCCGGGCGAAGCTTGTCGGCGAGGGTCATGGCGACACGATAGCGGCAGTGTCGAGACGGAGCCGGCGTTCGAGCCGCACACGGCTGCCACGGTCGGCCGAGCACCTGGTCATGAGCGTCGCCTCCGGGGTCGTCCGAGGCCGGGCAGGTACAGCGGCTTCGCTGCCCTCGGTGGCTTCCAGGCGCGCCGGCGGGACTGGCGCTTGTGCACGACGTAGATCGTCCGGGCCGCCCGCTCGCGCTCGTTGCGGATTTGGCGGCGGATCGACCACACGACGGCGAAGGGCATGATCACTAGCCCGACGAACAGGAGCGGGTCCATCACATCGCCTGCGCTGCTGCCGCTCGGAGCGACTCCCACCACATCGGGTGCGGTACGACCGCACCGCGCACGATCTGGCGCAGGTAGGCAGGCGACAGGCCGGTCGCCTGCTGGAGTGCACCAGGCCCGATCGCTGCCAGCAGCGGCGCGATCTCCCGGCCGAACTCCGCCATGTCGGCCGGCCAGGGGTGCGATCGCTGCCACTCGCGCGCAGCGGCGATGCGCTCGTGCGATCCGCGGCGCAGCCGCTGACGCCCGTCTTCGCTCAGCTGTGGCCGCCAGCCGGAGTCCCGCAGACGCGCGAGGTTGGTGCGCCCGGCCGCGACAAAACGTGGGTTCGGGTTCTCCTGGCGCTGCGCCGCCGCGCACGGCTCTGAACACGTCATCCGGCCGCGTCGGGTCGGACTGCCGCAGACGACGCAGGTCGGAGTCAGCCTCGCCGGCGGGATCCGCACGCCCTTCGAGCGCAGTCCGCGGCCGGCACTCCGATTGCGGCCGCTGATCGGTGTCGGGATCCCATCCCCCTCTCCCGCGAGCATCCGGGCGACATCCTCGGTGACCTGTCCGACGAGGCTCCGCCACCGCGGACCGGTCGCAGCGAGCTCGGCCGCGAGGGGTGCAGTGACCCGACAGACGCCCTCGCGGGTCTCGAAGAAGTCGCGCGCCGTGAAGGTTCGCCGAGCGAGCAGCTCGAAGACGTAGCGATCGACCGCCGGGCGGATCGGCTCCATGAGATCGGCCGCGAGCGAGGCGCGGTTGAGCTGGTCGGCGTGCATGACCCCGAGACCAGGATCGAGTCCAATCACCCGAGCGGCGATGATCGCCTCGGCTTCGAGGACCGCGTAGAGGTAGTTGAGGAGGGCATTCGCAGGGTTCGCGGCGAGGCGCGGGCTGCTCGTGAGCGGTGACGTCCGAGCCCCGAACACGCGCCAATGATCGGGCACATGGGCCGCGTCCCGCCGGGCAAAGCGGACGGGCACCGCGGACCAGGCGCCCCAGTAGGCGCGCGCAGCACGGGCTTCGATGAGCCGCAGGCCCGATACATCGAAGGTGAGCTCGATCGCCTCGGTGAGTCCGTCGATCGAGTGGATTGCAGCCGCGTCGACCTCGATCGCGCCCCCGAGCACCCGGAGGGTGTCGGCCTGGCCGCGCAGCTTGGCCATCAGGAGCCGCTGGGTGATGGAGATCCCGAGCGGCGAGTCGGCAGCGCGTGCCTGGGCGCGGCGGAGTGCCGGGCGATCCGTGCCGACCGGGCCGAACGCGGCCAGAACTCGCGCGTTCTCGTCGATCTGGACGAACGCGGCACCGATATCGGCGAGCCAACGGATCGCGTCGAGGGTGATTGCGCCAGTGTGGCCCAGCACGACCAGGCGGTTGAGGCCGGACGTCGCACGGTGGAGCAGGCCTTCGCGACGATGGCGCCCAACTCCATCACGGACCTGGAGCTGGCCCCGCTCGACCCGGATGTCGAGGCCGTATCCGGTGAGGACGAGGATGCCGTCACGGACGGGCGAGATCCTCGTCGTGGCAACGACCTCGTGAGTCGCCCGTGATTTCGCGTCGCTCGCCAATCGTCTTATACCACCGGATCAGCGGGCCGGCGGCTGAGATCGAGGACCGCCAGGAGAACCGCCAAGTCTTCGGCGGAGAGATCTGCGAGGGGATTGGGCCCCTTGGAGTACAGCGATGGGACCACCCGATAGCTCATTGCCAACCAACCATCGGACAGCTCGAGGAACCGGTCAGCTGGCAACGAGGCGAGCAGCGGCACCCATTCCTTCACCCCGGGACGCGGCGCGACGCGTAGAGACCGCTGCGCCAGCGAGGTCGCGTGGCGTTCGGCCTGGCCGAGTCGTCGCGCCGGGTGCTTGATCAACCGGGCTGCCTTGATCATCGCTCTACGGAGGGCTTCAGCCTCGACCCGGTAGCGTCCCTCTCCTGCGAGCCGGATCACCCGCGCATGCAGAGAAGGGACAGCGCCCGAGAGCTCCCGAACGCGGACGAGTCGCTCGAGCATTTCAGCCGGCCAACGCCCCGACGAGTCACTGGTCAGCAGAAGCCCGGCAGCGAGGTACCGGGCGAATTGCGCGTGGGTCACCGGGTATCCCTCGGACGCGGCCGCTTCGCGCAGGGCCCATTCCGAGAGTGTCGCTGGTGCAGGTATCATTTCATGATTATTGTAACACGCCGATGTCATGGACACAATCATATGGCATACCTGTGCAGCGGTTCTCGATAGGAGGAAGCTTCGGTTGAAGCGGCATCGAATGAGCGTGTCGCAACGCAACCGGAGGAATCCAGATGGCCCCACCACGCCGCCTACCTGCTGCCAGCCATCCGTCGAGACCATCTGCGCGCCGACGCGACGTCGTCGCAATGCTCACGTCGCGCGGCGCCCAGTACCTTATCGTTGGTGATCCGAGCATCAGGAGCCTGATCGCGAAGCACCTCAATAGCGTGAGCCGGTATCTCGAGACCGGCGATCCCAGCCAGTTGCGACCATTCGTCGGGCGGTACTTGGTTCTCGACGACGGCTCTCGACTCGACTTCGTAACGGATCTCGCCACCATCGACCGCCTGGCCGAGGGCAGCGAGCTCCACTACGAGCTCTACCGGCGATGAGCCAGCATGAGAACGATCCGACCGTCGACCTGGCCATCCGTCGAGCCCGAGCGCGACAGGACCGGCGATGCACCAGATGTGGCACGGCGCGGCCTCTGGGCGGGGGCGATTTGTGCTACGAGTGCTCGAGGATCGACAAGGGCCTGTCCGGAACCGAGCAGGACCATCTGGCCGGTCGCGTGGCGTGGGGCTCCTTGGAGGTTCGGCTCCGCGCCAATGACCATCGGACGGTCAGCGAACTCCGGTCGGTGCTCGGGTTCGATCGCCTGCCCGAGGTTGGCGACGACCCACTCCTGCTCTTGGCACACCTGCTCGCTGGCATCGCAACGCTCTTCGGGCTGCTGGTCGAGTACCTCGTCGGGTGGTCAACGGAACTGCGACTGCGCCATGGGGATGACTATGCGGCGGGTCTGCGCTCGCCCGTCGTCTAGTGGGTCCGCCCCGCGATGCCCTTCGAGCCACGATCGCCGTGCGGGCGTTCGCTCGCCCGATCGAACGAAAGCCCGGGAGCCGCTACCGGCCGCCGCGTGACAAACCACCCAACCTGGTCCTGTTCATCGACACCGAGACGCGGACGGATGCGAGCCAACGACTCCTATTCGGTTCAGCCCGCCTGCACGGCCGTGAGGGTCTGCTCCGCGAATGGCTCTTCTATCCCGATGACCTTGCGGAACAGGAAGCCGCCATCCTCCGCACCTATGTTGCTACGCACGCGGACGACCACGGACGGGCGATTCGGTTGCTGCCGGTCGCGGAGTTCACGCGCCTGGCGCTGGGCCGGCTTGCCTACAAGGAACGGGCTCGAGTGGTCGGGTTCAACCTTCCATTCGATTTGAGCCGCCTCGCGATCGCCTGGAGCGAAGGTGGTGGCGAATACACCGGCGGGTTCTCCCTTCGGCTGTTCGAATCGGTCGATGCCGAGGGCGTGGCCCACCGCGATATGTACCGACCGGACTTGCGGATCAAGGCCCTCGGCTCGAAGCGTCAGCTGATAGGGTTCGCCGCGCCGGCGCGAGTCGATGCCGAACGGCTCGATGAAGGGAAACACTTCCGCGGCCGCTTCCTGGACCTTCACCAATTGGCCTACGCCCTGACGGACCAGTCGTACACCCTCGACGGGGCAACCGAGGCGTTTGGGGTCTCGGAGCGAAAGGCCCACGTCAGCGTTCACGGCGTGCTGAGCGAGCGCTACATCGACTACAACCGCCAGGACGTCCGGACGACCGCCGCCCTCTACGATCGGCTGATCGAGGAGTGGTCGACCCATCCGATCGATCTCGCACCCGAGCGCGCGTACTCGGCTGCGACCGTTGGCCGCGCCTATCTACGCGCCATGGGCGTCAATCCGCCCCTCGAGAAAGCAGGCGCGATCGACTCCAAGTACCTCGGATACGCGATGTCGGCCTATTTCGGTGGGCGGGCCGAGGTGCGGATCCGTAGGACCGCCGTCCCGGTCCGCTACGTGGACTTCACCTCGATGTACCCGACCGTGTTCGAGCTGTGCGGCCTCTGGTCGTGGATCACCGCTGCCTCGTTTCGCGTCGTTGATGCAACGAGCGAGATCCAGGACTTCGTTGAGCATGTGGATCGGGACGCCCTGTTCGACCCGGCGACCTGGCGGATGTTCGCTGGCGCCTTCTGCCTGGTCGAGCCCGCCGGTGAGCTCCTTCCCGTTCGCACCGATTATGGCGCCGATCCGTCGCCCTCCGTGATACTGGCAGGC
>JAYVMQ010000215.1:0-2228 GCA_043758855.1 Chloroflexota bacterium | reverse complement strand
TCCGGTGGTGGTTGGCTAGACCTACCGCGGGAGACTACGTCGTTTCACTTTTACAGCACCGGGGGGACGCGACCCCGGCGATGAGCTCCAAGACGCTGACGGCGATCGTCGTCTTGGTCGGCGTCGTCGTGGCGGTCGAGCGGTTCTACGTTCACCCCACGTTCGGTAACGGCCTGAGAGCGATGCTCTCGGCTATCCAGGCCGGCGAGCTATTCGCCTGACGTCGGGGCGGGTGGGTCCCATGGCCCACTCGCCCATCAACCGACTGGGTGCGCTCGCCTGGCCTCTAGTTCGGTATTAGCCGATGCTCAAGATCGAATGAGTGCCGGAGGTACGGCGCGGCGAATTGCGGATAGCCGTTGTCGAAGACGATCACCTGAGTGTCCATTGCTGGGTTCTCGGCAAGATCAATCAACATGCGATAGATCTCGTCGCCAATGCCGATGTCATAGCCCAATGTCCCAAGATTCTTGCGAGGGCCATCAATTACCAGCAGTCGCGGCAGAGTACTGTCTTGGTGGCGACCGGCGTAAATGTGATGAGTCACCGCATGGGCGAGATTCACCACTACCCGCAATCCGGCTGAGCTCAATGTCTCGAAGAGACGCCCCTCAACTTGCGGTTGATAGTTGGATGCATCAAACATGAGGTTGCGTGCGGCGCCTTGGAGAGGGGCGAGCCCGATTCGATCAAGGACCTCTGCCATGGTCACCGCCAACTCGTCGAAGACTTGCCTCTGGGCAGAGCGCTGGGCTCTCTTCTGATCGATTAGCGCTCGAAGTTGAGCTTCCCGCTCCTGTAGCCGTTGAAGGCTGGCAGCGTATGACTCCAGGCCACCATACATTCGCTCCAATTCCACGTATCGGATCCGCTCTTCCTCGAGCGCACCGAGGCGCCTCGCATCAGCCTCTAAGGCGGCCTGCCGATCGGAAACATAGCGAGACGTGAGCTCCTCCAGGCGCTGGGCGACCTGCTGCCGGGCTGCCCGCTGCGCGTCCTGTTGCTGCCGCAAGGAGTCGACGGCCCTTTGGCGTCCATCAATAAGGGCTCGTGTCTCCTCAAGTTGGGCCTCCAACCGTCGTTGTTCCTGCCGAAGCTGAGAGGCGTCCACGGTCTGCACCTCCGGCTGCCCACAGAGCACGCATCCCGCGACCTCCCTCCGGTCAAGCTGTTGTCCGCAACGCGGGCACTCGACGAACTCAAAGTCAACAAGTGCGGAACCAGCGAGGATGGCCCGGTTGAGCCGAGCCACCTGGGTTCGTAGTTGAGCGCCGAGGGCCTTGAGGTCGTCGATGGCAGTAGCCTCAGCACGAGCCTGACGATCCAACGCACCAATGAGACCGTCCATTTCGAGGACGCGAGCTCGCACGGAACCCGCCTCCTCCCCTCCAATGCCGACTCCGCCCTGAACCAGCTGATTTCGCTCCTGATCAATCCTCGCGATACGGGCGGCGACTTGAGTCGGATCAGCGACTCCAGCGCGATCCAGAAAGTCTTTGACGATTTCATGACGATGACGCAGGCCTCCAAGCTGGGTGAGGACTTCGCTGAGCTCCGCTTCCGCGGTCGCCAACTCAAGATCGGAAAGGCGATAGAGATATTCGAAAACGTACCGTCTCTTCGACTCGCCGAAATGGTCGGCGGCATTGAACAAGCCTGTTTCCAAGGCGTCCTGTTCCAGAAATGACCACTCGAGGAAGTCGCCCAGGCTCAGGGGAATGAGAGGGGACTCTGGGTCAGTGCGCCGTTGCCTGACTTGCACGAACGGCAATCCGAGCTGTTCGAGCATCCATCCCGCGTACGTTTGATCAAAAAGGGCTGTGCTCTCGCGCGCCGGTAGCACGTCGGAACGACCATTGAGATCGATGTTGACCAACGCTGTGTCAGTGCTAACGAAGGGCCGAAGCGCCGTGGCCGTCCCGCCGGCCACGGCGAATTCTGCTCCAACCGACTTTACAAATGCTCCAACCTCCGGCGGCACAATCTGAGGTCGGCGAGTGCCGAGTGCGAATCGCATGAGTCGCCACATCGAAGTCTTGCCAGAGCCAATGGGCCCCGAGACAATATTCATGCCAGGCTCGAAAGCGAACGTGAGGCGACGAGTCCCCAACAGTTCGAGGGCGTGCAGCTTAACCCCGATTTTTCGATAGGACCGGGCTGAGCACGGGCGTAGGTCTTTGGTTGCGGGTGTCGCGCTGAACAGCGAGATGAAGCGGCCGTACATGGGT
>JAYVMQ010000214.1:0-5346 GCA_043758855.1 Chloroflexota bacterium | reverse complement strand
CAAATGAGCATGTTCGAGGTGGTGGACGAGCGGGCCCGGCGCGTGGTCGACGCCACGGACGCGGTCCGGCGCCGATTCGGTGACGGCGCCGTCACGCGCGGGAGCCTGCTCCACCGGGGCTTGCCTGCGCCGTTCGAACGCGACCCAGCCTCGGCCGTCGAGGGCCGCGTCGGCGTGCCTAAACTCGAGGACGACGTGGAGTAGGCCGAGGGCCTGTTGGTGGGTGGCGCGGTCGCGGGCCGGCGGTGGTGCGCCGGCTGATGGTGGGTGGCGCCGACCGGTGAAAGTTGCCGATTGAACATCACGACTACATTGGGCGACTTGCCGGCCAATCGGGCGTCTCGGTCGGGGTCTGCCGGCCGGTTTAGGGTCGCTCGGAGGCCGATTCCGGCCCAATTCGCGCCTCTGCCCCTCCGCAACTGGCCGATTTCGGGTACGGAAGCCGGGGAGTGCCGCTCTCGGTTTGCCCAATGTCAATCTGGCGTGAATTGGGAAAGAATTGCTGGCCGAGCGGCCGAAGTCGCGCCGCCGCCGGCCACTCCTTCTGCCTCAGCGTCGAGGAGTTGACGCTTGCGGGCCAGCCCGGAGGCGTAGCCATGGAGCGACCCATCCGAGCGAACGACCCGATGGCACGGAACAACGACCGGAACCGGGTTCTGGGCGCAGGCGGTGCCCACGGCTCGGGCCGCCCCGGGCGCGCCGACAGCAGCCGCGATCTCTTCATAGGAGCGAGTCTCCCCGAAGGGAATCCGCCGCAAGGCCTCCCAGACGCGTCGCCGGAAAGCCGTGGCGTGGACATCAAGCGGCAGCGTGTCGGCCTCGGGTCGCGGCCGGCCCACGGCCAGATCCGCCACGATGGCAGCCACGTCCGCCAGAGCGTCGTCGTCCCGCGCCAGGGTTGCGCGCGGGAACTCCGCACCTAGCTCTGCCTCTAGCGCGTCGGCATCGTGGCCCAGGCGGACCGAGCACAGCCCGCGGGCCGTGGCCGCGACCAACGCCACTCCCTCCGGGATCGGGGTGATCGTCCAGCGGATCGACTCGCCCGCGGCGCCGCCACGGTACCGTCCCGGCGCCATGCCTAGTTCGCCATTGGCGGCCTCGTAGGCGGCGCTGGATGAGCCGTAACCAGCGTCGTAAAGGGCCGCGGTCACGTCTTGCCCGTCCGCCAGCCGCGAGCGGAGCATCTCCGCCCGCCTGGCCGAAAGCCACGCTCGGGGCGTCACGCCGAGAGACTCGCGGAACAGCTCGCGTAGCCTACGCTCGGGCACCTGGAGTTCGCCGGCCAGGTCGCGCTCAGTCGGGGCCTCGTCGCCTGAGGTCACAGCGGCCGTCAGGCGGGCGATGGCCGATTGCACCGGATCAGAAGAAGGAGCGGAAGCCGCACCGAACAGGCGGTCGGGTCGGCATCGTAGACAAGCGCGCGCCCCGGCAGCCAGACCTTCATCGAGTCCGGAGACGATTCGAACCCGATCCCGACCCGGTGAGCGCGCCGGACAGCCCGGTGTACACACGATTCCCGTGCTCGTGACCACGAACAAGAAGGGCCTGCCCTTGGTGCGTCTGGCCGAGATGGCCGCCCATTCGACGTCGTTCACGGTTCGGCCGACCGCGGCCAGGGGCTTCGACTCACTCATGCTGCCGAGCATAGGCGGAGATCGAACGCCTGACTTCCTGCCGCCGGCTTTGGGGCACATTCGTGGCTCTTTACGGCCGTGCCAAACAGCCGCCACAGGCAGGCCTGACGAGCTCGCTGGGCTCGGGAGAGAACGCGAAGCTCCCGCCAGCGCATGATTGGCGTCCGACGGTCGAGAGCTAGTAGGCTGTCCATTGGGCGTGCTCCTCGGTGTGCCGGAACACACAAGTTGTACGCCCGCTTGCCTTCGGCCAAAGTTCACACCAAACGTTACGTCGCTGACCGCCCGATTGAGTGAGGAGGTAGGCCGTAGCCGGAGACGGATGATGGCGCGGGGCTTAGCGGCGAACTCATCGGCCCTCTCTGGCTAATTTCGTCGAGAGCCGAACTTTTTGGGGTGGACGTGATCAACGCCATGGACAGCAAGCGAGAGCAGCGCGCGGGCATCCGCGAGCGGCATCCTGACGCCTGGGCACGAGCCACTACGGCGGCCCGCGTCGCCCTCGCGTTGTGGTTCGCCTGGAACGCCTTCCGCGCTATCGAGGGCGTTCTCTGGCAATGGCCGGCCCACCTCGATACGGTCGGCGTCGACGGGCGACTGTACTACCGGGCCGCGCAGACGTGGCTGTCGGGCGGCGACCCGTGGACGACATACACCCAGACAAACACCTGGCCCGTGACCGGACAGTACATCCACGAACTGTTCACGGGACCGCCGCCTACAGTCCTGGCCTTCGTGCCGTTTACCTGGATACCCGAGGATCTGTTCACGGTCGGCTGGCTCGGCCTGACGGTCGCGGCTTCCATCTACTCGCTGAGACGGCTGGGTCTGCCGATCTGGTGGCTTTTGTTCCCGCCAGTCGTCACAGGCATCGTGTCAGGCAATCCGCATATGGTCGCTCTCGCGGTGCTGCTCTGCGGATCAGACAAGTTGCGGTGGCTCGCGGCGCCATTGAAGGCATACGCGGTGTTCCCAATGGTGGCGGAGCGGCAGTGGCGAGCGCTGGGCATCCTGGTCGCGATCGTGGGCGCCTCGGTCCTTATCTTCCTGCCGCTCTGGGTTCAGTACCGTATCGACTATGCCCAGGTGAATGAATGGCTGACCGGGCCGGGCACGGCGGGCGGCTTCTCAGCAACCCGCGACCCTCGGCTCTTCGCCCTTACGGCAGCGGCGCTTGGCGCGCTGGTCCTTATCGACCGCCGGGCTGCGGGTTGGCTTGCTGTGCCGGCGCTCTGGCCGGCGACGCAGTACTTCTACGCGACCTTTGCTTTGCCGCTCCGCTCACCCTGGCTGGCCGCTGCGTTGGCCCTGGCGCAGCCGAAGGAAGTGGCAGTGGTGCCGTGGGCGATCGTCGCCTACTCGGCGGCTCGCGTTGCGCAGTGGCTGTATCGCAGGCTGGAGGGTCCCGCTGTCGATACAGAGGCCCATGGCTTCGCGGTCGTTGAGTAGGTTCGTCAGTGCTGCGTTCCAGTTGGCTTGACACAGAACGTCCGTTCGCATACGATCGCCGCATTACTAGAACGTCTGTTCCTAAGCTCAGTGCCCGAGCGAACGACAGCCAGCCAAAGCGAAGAGGAGCCCAGCGCGATGGCCATCGTCCGCATGCAGCCCATTGATGTTCGAGTTCGAACCGATTGGTTTGACGGCACTCCGCGCGAGATCACCTGGGGCGAGGTCCGTCTGCCCGTGACCAGGCTCACTGCCGTCCGCCGCGAAGACTCGGCATATCGGATCGAGGTCGGTCCTCGCACCCTTTTCGAGGTGGACACCCCCGGCGCTCGCCTCGCGTTGGTGTTCCAGCACCGCACTCGGCGCTGGACAGTTGACGGGGTGGATGACGAAGTCGGCCTTTCGTAGGGCCTGTGGCGGCTGGTCAAGGCTGTCACACAGAAACGCGTTGGCTGAAAGATGAACGGGACCCCCGAGTTGCTGCTTACAATCGACGTATGGAGAAACCCAGAACCGCCAACGTTTCGTTTTCCGACCTGAGCCTCGCCCAGTTCGTCGAGCGTCTTGCCTCTCCCGAGCCCGTTCCTGGTGGGGGATCGGCTGCGGCGGTCGCGGCCTCGATCGGCGCTGCCCTGATCTCGATGGTCGCAGTGCTTTCGACGGGCAAACCCAAATACGCGGTCTACGAAGGGACGCTGGCGCGCTGCCTTGCCTTGGGCCAGGACCTGGCCACTGAGTTTCTCCGGCTGGCCGACCGAGACGCCGAGGCCTACGCCGCCTACTCCGCGGCCCTCAAGTTGGCCCGCGAGACCGAGGCGCAGCAAGAGGAGCGCAAGGTTGCAATTCGTGCGGCGGCTCGCGTTGCTGCGGATGCACCGTGGGATTGCGTGAAGGCGTGCACACAACTCGTGGTCGCGGCCGAGGCTTTGGCAGGTCGGAGCAACGTGAATGCGGCCAGTGACGTGCTCGTTGCGGTGCTGCTCGGCGAGGCCGCGGCGCGTGGCGCTGCCGAAAACGTCAGGATCAATCTGCCGGCCACAGGTGACGACATCTACGGCGACACTATGAACCAGCAGCTCGGCTCAGCCTTACACGAGATAGCCGCCGTCGCGGCGCGGACGCGTGAGATCGTCCTTTCCGGTCAGGCCCAGGAGCCCGAGGCCGAATGAGCGGCCAAGATGGAACCACGGCCTCGGTCGAAGGTGCGGGCGCTTTCCCGGGTGCGTCCGCGGTCCCGGGCGCGGCGACGGTGGCAGGCGCGGACACGGCCGGCGCCGCCAGTGTTGGCCCGCGGCTTCTGGCCGGTGGCGCCATCGCAGCCGAGATCCGCGCCGGATTGGCCGGGGACTTCGCCACGTTTAGGGACCGCTGGGGCTACGCGCCTACGCTCGCGGTTGTGCTGGTCGGCGCCGATGCGCCATCGGCTGTTTACCTGCAGCAAATCCTGCGGACGTGCGAGAAGGTCGGTGCTCACGGCCGCCTCGTTGAACTCGGCTCGGACGTGACGCCGGACGCTCTGTGCAACGAGATCGAAACTCTCAACGCGGACCCGAGCGTGGCCGGGATCATCGTCCAGATGCCTCTGCCCGCGCACCTGCCGCTTCGGACGGTCATCGACTCCATCGACCCGGCCAAGGATATCGACGGTATTCACCCCCGCAACGCCGGCCAGCTTTCGCTCGGCTATGACGGTTTCCTGCCGGCCACGGCCCAGGCCTCGGTCGAAATTCTCAAGCGGTCCGGCATAGAGATAGCCGGCAAGCGAGTGGTCGTGGTCGGGCGGTCGAACGTGGTGGGTAAACCGGCGGCTCTGCTGCTGATGCGCGAGCACGGCACGGTCACAGTTCTCCATTCCAAGACGCGCGACCTGGCCCATCACACCCGCGATGCAGAGATTCTGATCGTGGCCGCCGGCAAGCCCGGCCTGGTCACCGGCCAGATGCTCTCGCCGGGCGTCGTGGTCGTGGACGTGGGCATCAACGTCGTGCCGGACGGCCAGGGCGCCGAGCGGCTGGTCGGCGATGTTGACTTTGAGTCGGCGCGAAACGTGGTGAGCGCGATCACGCCCGTGCCGGGCGGCGTCGGGCCGCTGACAAACGCCCTGCTGCTGAGCCACCTGCTCCGAGCCGCCACGGACCAGGCCCTGCAGGCCGCACGAGACCGCGGTCCGATGAGCGGCGCTGAGATGCCCAGCAGCCCAAAGGCTGCTCGATGAGCGGCGCTGAGATGCCCAGCAGCCCAAAGGCTGCTCTATGAGCGGCGC
>JAYVMQ010000213.1:0-6972 GCA_043758855.1 Chloroflexota bacterium | reverse complement strand
CGGAGAGGCCACACCCGTTCCCATCCCGAACACGGAAGTTAAGCTCTCCAGCGCCGAAGATACTGAGAGGGCAGCCTTTCGGGAAAATAGGTCGTCGCCAGGGTTTTTGCGTTAAAGTCGAGTCCTGGTGGGCTCAGCCTGTTGTCACTGAGCTATCTGGTGCCGCGCTGCGACCGGTTGGCACTCGTCGGCCGGGTCGAACAGCGGTGATGGTCTCCGCCGACAAAACAGGCAACGGTAGGACTCACCGCCCCTAGTGCTGACAGTTGCGGCAGTAGCTCGTGACGAAGCCGCCGGCCTCGGTTTGGGTGATGCGTTGGCCGCAGCGCGGGCAGGGTTCGCCGCCGCGGTTGTGTATGGCCAGGAAGTCTCGGATCTCCGTTTCGAATGTGGGCGGGACGCGCTCACGCAGGACAGCAATCGCATTGAACAGGGTCGCCCGCGTGGCGACGTATAGCTCGTCCACTTCTTCGAGAGCCAACGTGCCTCGCTTGCGGAATGGCTGGAGTCGGGCGGCGTGCAGTATCTCGTCTGAGTACGCGTTTCCGATCCCAGCCACGAACTCCTGATTCCGCAACAGGTTCTTGAGTTCGCCCGGGTGTCTACGGATCCGAGTCCGCCAGGCGTCGAGAGTGAACGTCGGGTCGTCAGCGTCGGGGCCCAGGTCGGTTTCGGCTGATCCAGGCACCGGCCGGTCAACTCCGCTGGGCAGCACATAGACCTTCCCCATTTGTGTCGGATCGCGATAGCGCAGTTCTGGCGTGACGTCGGGGTCCGGAATCCATGTTGCGTCGGAGGTCCATGGCGCGGCGTCGGCGGGCACCTTCTCCCTGGCGCCGAACCTGAGGAAGAACATGGTCTTCTGGGGCTTCTTAACCGCCGCGCCGACCGCCAACTGGAGCCGTCCGGTTAGCATTGCGTTAATGGCTACGCGGTCGCGCTCGAACTCCAGCCACAGGAACTTGCCTCGCCGGTAGAAGCGTTCCAGCCGCTGACCGATGAGCGCGCTCATCTCAGTGGGCGTGCCGCGAACGGTCAGCGGGCCGGGCGCGCCGAGCTCAAGCACGCGCCGACCGGCAATTCCGGCATGGAATGCGTCGGCTAGGATCGCCAGATCGGGAAGTTCAGGCACGACGCGATTGTACGGAGCCCTAGCCGCCGGGCGAATCGAATGCGCCCCGTGGTCCGCAAGCATTGTTGACGCTTGGGGTCGTGTGCTAGATTCACGCGGCCCTTGGGCAAACAGGTACATGGCCGACCCATCGCCTGATCGAAGGAGTGGACCGAGCGCACTAAGCCTCCGGACTGCTGATCGACTGACGGCTTGAGCGCGGCTTGAGCCGTTTTGCTTTTCCAGGCGACTAATGACCATAGGAGACAAATCTTGACCGAAGAACAGACGGGCGGGACTACGCTGGAGACCGAGGCAACGGCCTCTGTCGCTGACCAGGCGTCCGAGCAAGCCGCCGGCGTGGCCAACGCCGACGAGCCCGCCGAAATAGCCGAACCTGCAACCATCGAGACAGGTGCGCCGCCCGCCCCGGTAGCCCTCGAGCCAGTCGTCGTCACCGAAGACGACATTGCGGACGCGCCGGCTGCTGAGGAGCCCGAGGAGGCCCCAGCCCCGGTCATAAGCCGACCGGAACCCACGACGATGGAGGAACTCCTCGCCGAGCAGGACGCCGACATCAAAAGCTTCAAGCATGGCGATGTCGTTGAAGGCACGATCGTTCGCATCGATCCCGACGAGATCCTCGTCGACATCGGCGCCAAGAGCGAGGGGGTCGTCTCGAATCGCGAGCTCTACGGTCGAAATGCCGAATCCGCGCCGCAGCTGGCCGTTGGGGACGTGGTCCTCGTCTATGTCCTGCAGCCGGAATCGCAGGAAGGCCACGTCGTTCTTTCGTTGCGTCGCGCCGGCCTCGAACGCAAGTGGCGGTCGATGCAGGAGCAGTTCGAGACGGGCGTCATCATCGATGCCCCCGTCATCGATCACAACAAGGGCGGCCTCATCGTCGACTGCGGCATCCGCGGCTTCGTCCCGATCAGCCAGATCGTGGATTTCCCGCGCCGCCCGCAGAATGATCAACCACGTGACGCGGCTCAGGAGATCGCCGAGAAGCTGCAGCCGTACGTCGGCCGCCGGCTCCGCCTCAAGATTCTCGAAGTCAACCGCAAGGCCAACCGTTTAATTCTTTCTGAGAAGGTTGCGCTTTACGAGGAGCGCCGCGAGAAGCGGGACGAGCTCTTCAGCAGTTTGCAGGTCGGCCAGAAGGTCACCGGTACCGTTCGCTCGATCGCCCCGTTTGGTGTCTTCATCGACCTCGGAGGGATCGACGGCCTCGTTCACAAGAGTGAGCTTTCGTGGAACAAGGTCAACAACCCGGAGGCCGGCTACAAAGTCGGCGAGCAGGTTGAGGCGGAAGTCATCGACATCAATCACGAGCGCGGCCGCATCAGCCTGTCGATCCGCAAGCTTCAGCCGGACCCGTGGCATTCCACGGTGGCCGACTTCAAGCTTGGCGACGTCATCGACGGCACCGTCACCAAGCTCGTGAACTTCGGTGCATTCGTCCGCGTTCGCGACGGCCTCGAAGGGCTGATCCATATTTCTGAGCTCTCCCATCAGCGAGTCGCCCACCCTGGCGACGTCGTCCATGAGGGTCAGACGCTCAAGCTCAAGATAATTTCCCTCGACTCCGAGCGGCATCGCCTTGGCCTTAGCCTCAAGCAGGCCGAGGAGCCGCCAGCCCGACCGCCGATGCCCGAAGCGCCGGTCCAGGTCGCCACGTCGTCGTCCCCGCGACCCGAGCGACGTCCCCGCCCAGAGCGCGGTTACTCGATGACGGATGCTGTTCAGGAACCCGAAGGCGGCATCGACAATACCCTCGCCTCAGCCTTCGCTCAGATTCGAGCCCAGGTGGCCGAATCCGAGGCGAGGGCCGCCGATCCGGCCCCCGCGGCCGAGGCTCCCGCAGAAGCCAAGCCTGTCGAGGCGCCGACCCCGGCAAAGCCAAAGACCGTCCGAGCCCCCAAGGCCCCGAAGACCGAGGCCGTACCCGCGGCTGAGGCGCCGAAGACCGAGGCTGAAGCCGCACCCGCGGCTCCGGCTGAAGCAGCCACCGAATCTCCCGCCGAGGAGCCCGTGTCCTAGGCAAAGCTCAACCAGCCACTTGCAGTAGACCCGTCGGCATCGCCGGCGGGTCTACTTGTCCTGTTCGCCGTCGTCGGAGTTGCTGTACCCCAGCGCGTTGGCTGGCAGAGTGATCCGCGACCAACAGCGGCGCGAATGACCTGTGTGGGAGTTAGGGGCCTGTCACAGGCCCCAGCGCCGTGCCTCCCCTCAGCAACGCCCCAGCACAGCGGTCTAGCTTGGTAGCAGCGACCCCGCCGGGATGCCTCCAAACTGGTAGCTCTTCGAAGATCAGACCCACGAGTTGGGCCTGCAGCCCCTCCCGGTTGGGGCGAGTTACAGGGCAAGCGGGGCGTGCTAGCATGGCCTTAAGGTGGCAGTTAGTGACCAGCTAAGGCGTTCAACTCGATGGATCGTTTCGACAAGTTCACGGATCGCGCTCGCAAGGTCCTGACTCTCGCTCAGGATGAAGCACAGCGGTTTAACCACAATTACATTGGCACGGAGCATTTGCTGCTCGGCCTCGTACGTGAGGGCGAGGGAGTAGCCGCGCGCGTGCTGGAGAACATGAACGTCGAGTTGCCCAAGGTCCGGACAGCCGTCGAGTTCATTATCGGCCGGGGGGATCGGCCAGTCGTTGGCGAGGTTGGACTCACGCCACGGGCAAAGCGCGTTATTGAACTGGCCATCGACGAGGCCCGGCGCCTCGGGCACAATTACATCGGCACAGAGCACTTGCTCCTGGGGCTCGTCCGTGAGGGAGAAGGCATTGCCGCGGGCGTCCTGGAGTCGCTAGGCGTGAGCCTGGACAAGGTTCGTCATGAGGTCATCCGAGTCCTGTCGCAGTCGTCCTCGGCCGGCCCGGCCCAAGAGACGAAACGAACCAGCAAGACGCCTACGGTCGACCAACTTGGTATCAACCTTACCGAGGCCGCCCGTCTGGGCAAGCTCGATCCGGTCATCGGCCGAGAGAAAGAGATCGAGCGAGTCATCCAGATCCTGTCCCGGCGGACGAAGAACAACCCGGCACTGATTGGGGAGCCCGGAGTTGGCAAGACGGCGATTGCGGAGGGCTTGGCTCACCGGATTGTCAGCGGCGATGTCCCCGAGACGCTTATGAACAAGCGCGTCCTGACGCTGGACATTGGTTCGCTCGTTGCCGGCACTAAATACCGAGGCGAGTTCGAGGAGCGCCTCAAGAAGATCATAGAGGAGCTGCGCACCGCGAACGACGCGGTGCTCTTCATCGATGAGCTGCACACGCTCGTTGGCGCGGGAGCCGCAGAGGGAGCGATCGATGCCGCCAACATCCTTAAGCCCTCGCTCGCCCGGGGCGAGTTGCAGTGCATAGGCGCTACTACTCTGGACGAATACCGCAAGTACATTGAGCGGGATGCGGCCCTGGAACGCCGCTTCCAGCCCGTTATGGTCGAGGAGCCCACGCTCGAGCAGACCATCGAGATACTGATGGGCATCCGGGAGCGCTACGAGCAGCACCACAAGGTCAAGATTACTGACGAGGCCGTCAAGGCCGCCGTGGATCTGTCCAGCCGATACATCACGGACCGCCACCTTCCAGACAAGGCGATAGACCTGATCGACGAGGCGGCCAGCCGCGTTCGTCTGCGCTACGCGTCCGCTCCCCCGCCGCTCCGTGAGGCCCAGAAGGACCTCGATCGGATCACCCGCGAGAAAGACAGTGCCATCAACGCTCAGGAATACGAAGAGGCCGCCGCTCTGCGTGAGACCGAAGCGACTGCCCGCCAGAAGGCCGACGACCTCCGTGCGGAGTGGCAGGCGTCGATCTCCAACGAGAAGCCTCAGGTCGGCGAGGAGGACATCGCCCAAGTCGTGGCAATGTGGACGGGCATCCCGGTCACGCGCATTGCCGAGGAGGAGTCGGAGCGGCTGCTCCACATGGAAGACGACCTTCACAAACGCGTCATCGGCCAGCAGGAAGCGATCGAAATCGTATCGAAGGCCGTGCGTCGCGCCCGGGCAGGACTCAAGGATCCCAAGCGTCCGATCGGCTCGTTCATCTTCCTTGGGCCAACCGGCGTCGGCAAGACCGAGCTGGCGAAGGCCCTGGCCGAGTTCATGTTCGGCTCAGAGGATGCGCTCATCAAGATCGATATGAGCGAGTTCATGGAGCGACACAACGTCAGCCGACTCGTAGGCGCGCCTCCCGGATACGTCGGCTTCGACGAGGGCGGCCAGCTGACCGAGGCCGTAAGGCGCAAAAGCTACGCGGTCGTTCTTCTCGACGAGATAGAGAAGGCTCACCCGGAAGTCTTCAACATGCTGCTGCAGATTCTTGAGGACGGCCATCTCTCCGACGCGAAGGGCCGCCGGGTCGACTTCCGCAACTGCATCATCATCATGACCAGCAACCTGGGTGCGCGGGAGCTCCAGACCAACTCCTCGCTCGGCTTCCGCGCCCAGGGCGCCACCGATGAAGCGCGCGCGACGGCCTCCCACGATCTGATGCGCGAGAAGGTCGACAAAGAGCTTAAGCAGACCTTCCGACCTGAGTTCCTCAACCGCATCGACGCCACGGTCGTGTTCCGCTCACTGACGGTGGACGAGATACGGCTGATCGTCGACCTGATGCTGGCCCGGGTTCGCGATCGGCTCAAGGCCCAGGGCATGACTCTGGAGGTCACGCAGGCGGCCAAGGACCACATCATCAAGATCGGATACGACGTCGCCTATGGCGCCCGGCCACTGCGCCGCGTCATCCAGAATATGGTCGAGGACGTGCTTGCCGAGCAGCTTCTGCTGCGAAAGTACACTCAGGGCATGACGATCCTTGTCGACAAGGGCTCTGAGACGGGTCTGGACATCCACCCGGTCGAAGAGAAGCAACCCGTCGAAGCCGCTCGCTGAGCTGGGGGCGAGGGGGTGGGTCGCGCGCCAAGCCGGTATATCTGTCAATCCTGCGGCGCTGCCCATTTGCGCTGGGAGGGCCAGTGCCGCTCCTGTGGCGCCTGGAACACACTCGTCGAGACCGTCATGCGGGAGGCGGACGCCCGCCATCGATCGTCCAGACCAGGTGCTGCTGACCAGAAGAGCGCGCCCCAAACCCTGAGCGGGTTGAGGGAGGCCGAGCCCGTCCGGATCCCGAGCGGCATCGGCGAGGCAGATCGCGTCCTTGGGGGCGGGCTGGTGCCAGGCTCCGTAGTCCTTGTCGGCGGCGAGCCCGGCATTGGCAAGTCGACGCTCCTGCTCCAGGTTGCGGCCGGACTTGCCAGTACGGCCGGAGCCGTCCTGTATGCCACGGGCGAGGAATCGGCCGGGCAGGTAAGGCTGCGGGCCGGTCGTCTGGGTCTGCTGGACGGCCCGGCCGGTGATCGCATTTCGGTCGTCGCCGAGAGCGAAGTCGGGCGCATCGTGGATCTGGCGCGGGCGGCGCATCCAGTGGCCTTGATTGTCGACTCGATCCAAACAGCCACTGTCGAAGAGCTTGAGGGCCCCGCCGGCAGCTTGGGGCAGGTCCGCGAATGCGCTCTGCGTCTGATGGAGTTGGCCAAACAAGACTCCATCATCGTGATCGTTGTCGGCCACGTCACCAAGGACGGCTCGTTGGCAGGCCCCAAGACTCTGGAGCACCTGGTCGACGCCGTGCTCAGCTTGGAGGGCGAGCGGACGGCCACTCTCAGGCTCCTCCGGGCGACGAAGAACCGCTTCGGTTCAACGGAGGAACTGGGCGTCTTCGAGATGGCTGAGCACGGTCTGGCCGAGGTGGCCGACCCAGGCCGCGCCTTCTTGACTGCCACAGACGAGCACGCCCCAGGCAGCGTTGCCGGAGCCACATTGGAGGGAACGCGGCCGCTCCTCGT
>JAYVMQ010000212.1:0-6240 GCA_043758855.1 Chloroflexota bacterium | reverse complement strand
TTCAGGCTGGTGGCACGGAGGATCGGGATGGGAACAGCAGGTCGCGGACCGCGCATGATGGCCGTTGTGGGCATCGCCCTAGTTGCTCTGATGGCAGTGGCGGCATGCGGTGTCAACACTGCCACCCCGGAAACCACTTACATCACTCCCATGCCTGGCCCAGTCACGCCCCTTCCGTCAGGCGTAACGCCCGAGCCGACACTGGCGCCACCAACGATCACCACGTTCCTGGTCGAGTCCACCGCGCTTGATAACCGCTGGAAGGTGACGTTCAAGAAGCCTGTGATAGGCGGCGTCTCGGACGCTGTGGCCGCCAAGATGAACGATGCCATCACGGCCAAAGTCAACGGACTGATCAGTGCCTTTACCGAAGGCGGACTGCCTGCGGTCGCAAACGGGGACGGACCGAGTACCCTCGAAGGCGCCTACTCGATCGCCCTCAACACAGCGGCAATCGTGAGCCTGCACTTCACGGTTCTGACAGACGTAACTGGCTCTGCCCATCCCGTTGGACGGCCCGGCAGCATCACCTTATTGGCTTCGAGCGGCGCGGCCGTCGGCCTGACGGACCTGTTCTCGGACCAAGCCAAGGCGCTCGCGACCGTGGCGTCGCAATGCAAATCAGTGCTGACAAAGACACTGGGTGCGGACCTGACCTGGGACGGGAAGGCGTCATCGTTCGACTTCTTCAACAAGGCCTGGGTCATCACGCCGCTCGGCCTGGAGTTCACGTTTGCTCAGGGCGATCTGGCCAGCGGGGCCGCTGGCATGCCGAGTGCCACGGTCCCATGGTCGGTTCTCAAGTCCGTGATCAAGGCCACCGGTCCGGCCGGGGAGTTCGTCAAGTAGCGCGCCTGGACCGCGAAGGAGTGATCGCTTGAAACCGGTTGCGTCTCCGGGGGCGTTTGACGAGTTGGACATTCGAGTCGGCCGTGTGTTGGAGGTTCAGGAGGCCCTGTCCCGCAAGCCTACCTATCGGATCACCATCGATTTCGGCGACGAACTTGGCGTCAAGCGGTCCTGCGGCGCCTATCGCAATTACACCGCACGAGATCTCGTCGGCAAGCTCGTGATCGCGGTCGTGAATCTCGGTCCCAAGCAG
Source organism: Chloroflexota bacterium (assembly GCA_043758855.1). GTDB lineage: Bacteria > Chloroflexota > Limnocylindria > Limnocylindrales > CSP1-4 > Fen-1039. The sequence goes on along the minus strand of JAYVMQ010000212.1, from coordinate 5,138 downwards.
ATGGGCCCCGAGCTATCCGAGGTGCTCGTTCTTGGGGTATCGAAGCCTGAGGGCGGAACGATCTATCTGACTTCGGCGTCCGACGTGCTGGAAGGCTCGCCCGTTTCCTGACGTTGTGGGCCTTTCAGGTTGCGGTACGGCATCGTTCGGCAAGACTCCGATGGGGACTTGCTATCTTGGCTAACGAACCAGAACCGAGCCGCAACCCAAAAGCGCCTGCGCACTCGAGAAAGTACTTGTGCGAAGCTGATAGTTAAGTACTCTTCTGCGCAAGGCTTCGGTGCTGGCCGCCAGTTCCGAGCCGCCAGCCGATGGCGCTCAAGCGCCAGCGGTCGATCCGGGTTGTCGGGGGAAACGTGGATCGGCTGCGCTCTAGGCCGGAATGGAGTGGAGGACAGGGCATATGAAGCCCAAAGCGTTAGCAATCCTGATGCTCACAGCGCTCGTGGCATCGGCTTGTAGCTCGGCGGCGAGCACAACAGGCCCGAAGGTCGTCAAGATCGGCGTCGAGTTGCCGCTTTCCGGCGCCGAACTGCCGAACGGCGATCCAACCCTCAAGGGTGTCCAGCTCGCCATCCTGCAGAACCCGGTCGCAGGCTATGACGTTCAGACCAGCGTCAAGGACGACGCCCTCAATGGCAAGCACGATCCCCAGACGGGTGCCACCAACATCGGCCAGCTGATCACGGACTCGACGGTCTTCGCCGTCGTCGGCCCGTTCAACTCGAGCGTCGCCCAAGCTGAGATCCCGAAGACGAACGATGCCGGCCTCGTCCAGTGCAGCCCCGCGAACACAAACCCGGGCCTAACTAAGGGGGCAGCGGCGGACGCGCTCCGGCAGTCGCATCCGGACAAGATCGCCTATGTTCGCGTCGCCACCACCGATGACATCCAGGGCCAGGCCGGCGCAGACATCGCTTACAACGTCGCCAAGGCCAAGAGTGCCTACGTTGTCGACGACACCGAGACCTACGGTAAGGGCCTCGCGGATGTCTTCGTGGCCGAATTCACTAAGCTCGGCGGCACGATCGTCGGTCGCGACGGCGTGGGCCCGAGTGGCCAGCAGGACTACACGGCCCTCCTCACGGCCGCCAAGGCCAAGAACCCGGGCTTCGTCTACTTTGGCGGTGTAACCGCCACCGGCGGCGGCCTCCTGCGCAAGCAGATGGTTCAGAACGGCATGGGAGCCATTCCATTCGGCGGCGGTGATGGCATCAGCGACGGCTCGGCGGCTACCGCCAGTTCGTTCCTGAATGTTGCCGGCGCCGATGGCGACGTGAGCACATACATGACCGTCGCCGCAATCCATGACATCCCGAACGCGGCCAAGTTCGCCGCTGACTACAAGGCCAAGTACGGGACCGAGCCGGGCGCATACAGCGCCTCCGGCTATGCCTGTGCCCAGGTCTTCCTTCAGGCCCTCGCGGCCAAGGGCAGCGATCGTGAAGCGGTCCGCTCTTACGTGACCACCGCCGCCACTAAGTTCACCACCGTGCTCGGTGATGTTTCGTTCGATGCGAAGGGCGATACCAGCCAGCACGTCATCAGCTACTACAAGTTCGATGCGGCCACGAAGGATTGGATGTACTTCGAGCAGAAGGACTTCACAACGGGCACGACGACGATGGCGTCGTCCGCCCCGTAGACCCGGATCTCCAACGCGCTACGGGGCCGGAGTTTCTCCGGCCCCAACTTTGATCCGCGCCAGCCACACCTTCAAAGCCAGACCCCGGAGAATCCGTGGACGTCGGGATCCTGATACAACAGACTCTCAACGCCCTGACCATCGGGGCCATGTACGCCCTTATTGCCCTGGGCTACACGATGGTTTACGGCATCATCGAACTCATCAATTTTGCCCACGGCGAAATCTTCATGGTGGGCTCCTTCGTCACCCTCTGGCTGCTGACCACCCTCGGCGTTCAGGGAGCAATAAACGACCCTGTCCGCCTGGTCGTGATGCTCGTCACCATGTTCACATTTGTGATGATCGTCATGGGATCGATCGGCGTGCTGATCGAGCGCTTCGCATATCGTCCTCTGCGTAAAGCGCCGCGCCTGGCGCCGTTGATCACCGCGATCGGCGTGAGCTTCATCTTGCAGAACCTGATCCAGGCGACTTACAGCAACGCTGACTTCAACATCCCCCAGGTCATCGAGCCGCAAGCGCAGATCTCGTTCACCCCTCCTAACTTCAATGTTGGCGGGCTGGCCGTGACTTCATCGGCGGTCAACGCTTCTTACGTCCACATCTTCATCATCGTCTTGGCGCTGGCGATGATCGTGACCTTGCAGCTGTTTGTTCGTCGGACGAGGCTCGGTCGGGCAATGAGGTCCACGGCCATCGACCGTGAGGCGGCCCAGCTAATGGGCGTTGACATAAACACGACAATCGCCCTGACTTTCTTCATCGGCTCCGCTCTGGCCGGAGCAGCGGGCGTCGCCTGGTCCCTGAACTACGGCCACACCAAGTTCGATATCGGCTTCCAGGCCGGCCTTAAGTCATTCACAGCGGCGGTTCTGGGCGGGATCGGAAACACCACCGGTGCCGCCATCGGCGGCTTCCTCATCGCATTCATCGAGGTCTTTAGTTCGCAGTTGGGTTATGCGCGCTGGAGCGAGGCCATCGTGTTTGGCATCCTCGTCCTGGTGCTGGTCTTCAGACCGACCGGCATTTTGGGCCAGCAGCTGGCGGAACGAGCATGAACCCCTTGAGGTTGATCCTGTTCTGGCGTCCGGGCTCATACGCTGGTCTGGCACTCAAACGCTTGCGGGAGCGGAGTGAGCCGATGACTGGTCCTACCGGCCGGTACTTCCGTGCCCACCAGTCGCTGTCAGTCATAACCGGTATGGCGATCGTGACGGCGTTGCTACCTTTCATCATTCTGCTGCCGCTATTCACCGGCTTTGGCAACCAACAGGACTTTGTCGACGGGTTCTCCCAGGCAGGCGTCTGGGTCCTCCTGGCCATTGGTCTCAACGTTGTGGTTGGGTTAGCTGGACTGCTGGACCTGGGCTACGCGGCGTTCTTCGCGATCGGCGCTTACACGTATGCCTACGGTGCCTCGCCGTTCGCCCAAAATCACATTCCATTCTGGCCGATGCTGCTCGTGGGGGCCGCTGTTGCGGCGGTCTTCGGCCTCCTGCTTGGTGCCCCGACACTGCGCCTGCGAGGCGACTACCTGGCCATCGTGACCCTGGGTTTCGGCGAGATCGTGCCGGTCGTCTTCAATAACTCGGACCAGTTCACCAATGGCACTAACGGAATCACGGCCCTCTACCAACCAGCGCTGCCGATCATCGGCGGCTTCGGGTTCGGCAATCCTCTGCCGTATTACTTGACTGTGGCAGCGATCATCGCCATAGCCATGGTTCTGCTGTATCGGTTACAAGATTCCCGGCTTGGCCGCGCCTGGATGGCGGTACGTGAAGACGAGCTCGCAGCCGCGAGCATGGGCATCAACACGGTCACAACTAAACTCCTGGCCTTCGCCATCGGGGCCTCAACTTCCGGACTGGCCGGCGTGTACCTGAGCGCCAAGCTGGCGATAGTCTCTCCGTCGCAGTTCAGCTTCGCCGTCAGCTTCACGGTCCTCGCCATGGTCGTGCTCGGCGGCATGGGCAACATCTGGGGCGTGGCCGCTGGCGCCTTCATCATCTATGAGATCCAGAGTCAGGGACTCAAGCAGCTCAACAACTTCTTCGCGACGTCGGGGATCCCGCCGATCCATTTCGCCTTCATCAACATCGACCTCTCGACGATCAACTTTCTCAACTACCAGTACCTGCTCTACGGCCTCGCACTCGTCGGGATGATGCTCCTAAGACCCGAGGGTCTTTTCCCGAGTCGGCGCCGCAAAGCGGAATTGCACGACGTTGACGATTCTGCGGCTGCCAACCAGGAACTGGTGGAAGCATGAGCGAGCAAACCGCCGAGCCCGTCCTACGAACCGTAGGTCTGACCAAGGCATTCGGCGGTCTCGTAGCCGTTCGCACGGTTGATTTCGACGTCCCGGCCGGATCCATCACCAGCCTTATCGGGCCCAACGGGGCCGGCAAGACGACTCTGTTCAACGTCGTGGCCGGCCTATATGAGCCCACTTCCGGTCACGTGGAGTTTCTGGGCCGGCGGGTCATCGCCGCGTCCGAGCGTGGCTGGCTCGAGCCCATTCTTTGGATACTGCCGTCCGCCCTGGTGTGGCTTCTTGCATACCTGCTGGGGGGAGCAGTGGATGCGCCATGGGGCCTTACTTTTCTATCGACCGGAGCAAACGGTCGGGCCGAGGAGGTCCAGATCGGGGTTCTGATAGGCGTGGGGTTTCTCATCGCGACCCTGGCGACGGCCGTCATTCGACCAGCCTGGTACAGGCGGTTCCTGATCCGCCTGGGCATATTCAAGACGGCCAAACCGAATGACATGGTTATTGCCGGTCTGGGCCGGACGTTTCAGAACATCCGCCTGTTCGCCAACATGAGTGCTCTTGAAAACGTTCTGGTGGGCATGCACGGGAGGCTGAAGTCCAATCCGCTCGATGCCCTTCTGCGCACCGGTCGGCAGGTTCGAGAGGAGATCAGTGCAGCCGAAGAGGCGCGGCGACTCCTTCGATACGTGGGCCTGCCCACCCGGGACGACGAACTCGCCCGAAACCTGCCTTACGGCGACCAGCGACGTCTGGAGATCGCCCGAGCTCTGGCTACACAGCCCAAATTGCTTCTCCTCGACGAGCCGACCGCTGGGATGAACCCATCGGAGACGGCCGCGATGATGGCCCTCTTCGGTCGGATCAAGACCGAATTAGGCCTGCCGATCCTTCTCATTGAGCACGATATGCGTGTCGTCATGGGGATCAGCGACCGGGTGACTGTCCTCGATCACGGCGAGAAGATCGCAGAGGGCACACCGGCCGAGGTAAGAGCGGACAAGCGCGTGATCGAAGCCTATCTCGGGAAGGGTGCGGTGTGAGCCTGAGTCAGACCGATTCCGCGACAGCCGGAGCAAGTCCGCTCGACTCGGGTGTGCCCCTTCTGTCTCTACACGACGTCGTTGCCGCCTACGGTCGGATCGAGGCCCTCCAAGGCATTTCCCTGGAGGTTCACCGGGGCGAGATAGTTGCCATGCTCGGAGGCAACGGCGCCGG
>JAYVMQ010000211.1:0-22188 GCA_043758855.1 Chloroflexota bacterium | reverse complement strand
AGCCGGGCTCGGTCTACGCCCTGCCGCAGAGCCCCCAGCAGCTCAAGCAGCTCCTCATGGTCGCCGGCCTGGACCGCTATTTCCAGATTGCCCGCTGCTTCCGGGACGAGGACCTGCGGGGCGACCGCCAGCCCGAGTTCACCCAGCTGGACCTGGAAATGAGCTTCGTGGATGAACAGCGGGTCATGGATTTCGTCGAGGCCATGATCATCGAGGTCAGTCGAGCGGTGGTGCCGGACCGGCCAATCCAGCAGCTGCCGTTCCCCCGCATCGACTACCACGAAGCGATGGAGCGGTTCGGGTCCGACAAGCCGGATTTGCGGTTTGGCATGGAATTGGTGGATCTGGTGCCTGCATTGGGGGAGGGGAGCACCGGCTTCCGCGTGTTCGACGAAACGCTCGCCCAAAGAGACGCCTCAGGCGTCAGTCGGGGCCGCATCAAGGCAATCACCGCCCCGGGAATGGCCGAGTCGAGCCGCTCGCAGATCGACGAGCTGGTGGCGTTTGCGCGCCGCTACGGCGCCAAGGGCCTGACCCACGTATCCGTAGCTGCTGACGGCACCGGTCACTCACCGATCGCCAAGTTCCTGGGCGACGATCGCATCGCAGCCATCGTCAAGGCCGCTGCCGCCCGACCGGGCGACCTGATCCTCATCGTTGCCGATGCCGACTACGAGACCGTGGCCGACGTCCTTGGCCGCCTGCGCCAGGAACTTGGTCTGCGACTGGACCTGGCCGATCCCAAGATGCTGGCCTACTGCTGGGTCTTCCACTTCCCGATGTACAAGTGGGATGTTGAGGGAAAGCGCTGGGATGCCACCCACAACCCCTTCAGCGGCGTCCTGCCGGAGGACGAGAAGCTGCTCGTGACCGCGTCGGGCGACCCGTACACGCCCTCGCGCCAGGATCCGGCCGGCCAGGCCCGGGCGATGCAATACGACATCGCGCTCAACGGCTGGGAGTTGGGCGGCGGGTCGGTCCGCATCCACAAACGCGAGCTTCTGGAGCGCAGCTTCGCACTGCAGGGCTACTCACTCGAAAAGATGCACGCGCTGTTCGGTAGCATCCTGGAGGCCTTCAACTACGGCGCGCCGCCGCACGGTGGCATTGCTATGGGCATTGACCGCTGGGCCGCGCTGTTCGCTTACCAGACCAACATTCGGGAGGTCATGGCCTTCCCGAAGACACAGTCGGGCACGGACTTGATGCTGGAGGCGCCGTCACCGCCAGAGGCTGCGCAGTACTCTGAGTTGGGTCTTCGTTTCGTTGGCATCGAGACTTCCGACGGATCTGGGCCGGCCCCCGCCGATCAGAACGGGCAGTCGGGAGTTGGTGCATGAGGCGTCGAGTGCCGGAGACCGTTCAGGTTTCGGGAACGCGGGAGGGTTCGGGCGCGTGACAAGCGAGAAGATGGTCCGCTGCGGACGCTGTCACGAAGTCTTCGACGCCGAGGTCGGGCCATGCACCAAGTGCGGCGCCCCGTATCAGACACCGGTGGCCGCGGCCGAGGTCGTCGAGGGTTCTTATGCGGAAATCTACGCCGGGACGGGGTTCGTCGCGCCGCCACCCCAGCCGGCCGCACCGATGCGGCAGCGGCGCCAAAACAAAACGTTGTGGATTTGGGGCGGCTGCGCTCTCATCGTAGTCGCGGCAGCCGTCGCGATCCTCGTTGCGATGGGGCTGGGCGGGCCGGGCAATCAGTCGAACGGGTTGGTTGTGCCCTTGACCCCCAGGCCCACACCCACGCCCACGCTGCCACCCTCGGTCACGGATCTGATGGGCCGGCTCAACGACAGCACCCTCAACGCCCATATCGTCGTCGTCAGCCGCGTCCAGGTGAGCACTCGGCTGATTGGTTCAGGCACCACGCTGATCTCATTCGACGGTCAGATCTCGGGATGGAATGAGAGCGGAACGCTCAAGCAGGGTGGCGTTATACGTGAGCTCAAGCTGGTAGATAGCGTCGTCTACATGCGCTCGGTACCCAATGGAACCTGGCAGATCTCGCCGTCAATTGCGTCCTACTTGATCATCGCGCCTGTGTTCGGCATCACTAAGCCGGAGATGATCCAGCTGATCGGCCAGGAGACAAAGAACGGGCAGACGTTGAACCATCTCCAGACGACGAGATGGTGGCCCCCCGATCCGTCCCGACTGGCGCTGACGGACCTCACCAGGCTGAGTCTTGCGCCGGATGTCAATGTCCTCGACCTCTGGGCCACCGCGGATGGCCTGCCGGTATCCGCAACCTTCTCGGGCACCAACTCGGCATCCGATGGAACGAAGCTGGTAGATATCGAAGTGACCTATACGTTCGATCAGGTGGGTGTGCCCATCTCGATCGGCACGCCAGAGCCGAGCCCCTCGCCGTCCAAGAAGTAGTCCTGCTATTCGCCCATCTCGGAGGAGTGCTGCGCCTGAGCCGCCAGCTCCGCGTTCCACTCGGGCGGCGGTCCGGCAGCCGGCTGTGGCGGCCCCTGGTAGCCGGGCAGGCCAGTTCGCGGCGTCGAGATGTCATGGACGATGCCCGGATCGCCCAGCTCTATCTCGCGAAGGGGCACGCCAGCCGTAACGAGGGCAGCCACGGCTTCTTCGCCGTGCAACTCGATTCGCGCCGCCAGCCGGTCGGTGAAGGCGCCCGGCACAAGAATCGGGAACCCCGGCTGCCCTCCCCAGGCCGGCCGCACGATCTCGCGCGGCGTGGCTCCGTGCGCCTCCACTAGCGACGTGACCGTCTCAGGATCAACCCAGACGTACCGGAACGGCCAGAGCAGCCCGGCCGTGGTCTCTGTGACGGCCGCAAGGGCGGCGCGCTGCCCGTGGATGAACCAGGCAATTCCGCGCGGTTCGTCGGCGCCGGGTCGCGTGAGCATCACCGGCAGCCCGGCCACTGCCTCCGCCAGCTTCCCTCCGATGTCCTCGGCCACGATCACAATCGGCAGCGCGCCGCCAGACCATGCGGCGTGGACCACGCGGCGGATGGCCGGCTCGCCATCCGCGTCAGAGAGCGCGGCCAGAGCGTCGGGTACGAGAACGACAGCTGCGACGGTCAATTCGGGCCTCCTTAGCCAAACTTGCCGGAGTGTAGCGCCTGACAAAAGCGGCCGCGAACCCGCGCTCAAGCGGTTGCGGAGCCCGCTTCGGCGAGTCTGTGGCACAATTGAAGTGCCCATGAGTAACTCACCCAGCCCAGCCACGCCCCTGAATCGTTCAGATCAGCCCGCTCCTGCCGCTGGCTTGGCCATCCGGACCAATGTCCGCAACCTGGCCATCGTGGCCCACGTTGACCATGGCAAAACCACCCTCGTTGATGCGATGCTCCGCCAGTCGGGCGCTTTTAGAGCCAACGCGGTCCTCATCGACCGGGTCATGGATTCCAACGACCTCGAGCGCGAGAAGGGCATCACCATTCTCGCCAAGCAGACTTCGGTCGAGCACGACGGGATCCGACTCAACATCGTCGACACCCCCGGCCACGCCGACTTCGGGGGAGAGGTCGAGCGCAGCCTGAACATGGTGGACTCGGTCCTGTTGCTCGTGGATGCCGCTGAGGGGCCGTTGCCGCAGACGCGCTACGTGCTCCAGAAGGCCATGTCGCACCACCTGCCCGTGGTTGTGGCGATCAACAAGATCGACCGCTCTGACGCCCGCTGCGCTGAAGTGCTGGACGATATCTACGAGCTCTTCATGGATCTCGGCGCGGACGCGAACCAGATCGACTTCCCGGTCGTCTACACCAACGCCAAGACTGGTACCTCGACGATGGACCTGGCGGCGCCCGGCACGGATCTGCGGCCTCTCTTCGACCTTCTCATCGAGCACACTCCCGCCCCGGTCTACGAGCCCGGTCATCCGCTCCAGCTTCTCGTGACGAACCTGTCGGCGAATGACTACGTCGGCCGAATGGCGGTCGGGCGTGTCTGGAACGGGACCATCAAGATCGGCCAGCGCATCGTTATCGTGCGGGAAGAAGATGAGGACACGGCCGGTTCGATCGAGCCAGGCCGGACCGTCACGCTGAGCGGCGTCGTGACCACCCTGCGGACTGCCCACGGTATCGAGCAGGTGGACATCGAGGAGGCGGCGCCAGGCGATATCGTCTCGCTGGCCGGCATACCGGACGTGACGATCGGCGACACGATCACCGATCCGGCCGATCCGCGGCCCATGAGCCGCCTCGACGTGGATGAGCCGACGCTGAGCATGACCTTCGGGGCCAACACCTCGCCGCTCTCCGGGCGCGAGGGCAAGTACGTCACCACCCGCCACATCAAGCAGCGCCTGGAGCGCGAAGTTCTCGGCAACGTCTCGATCGAATTCTCGCCCACGGACGCGGCCGACACGTACGAGGTCCGAGGCCGCGGTGAGCTGCAGCTGGCCATCCTCATTGAGCAGATGCGTCGTGAGGGCTACGAACTCCAGGTCAGCCGACCCGAGGTCATCCTGCGCCAGATTGACGGTCACGTACACGAGCCTTACGAACGCATCACGGTAGACATCCCGCCCGAATTCATCGGGCCGGTCCAGGGCGCTTTGTCGGACCGCAAGGGCGCGCTGGAGCAGATGAGCACCGATGCCGATGGTCGCGTTCGGATGGAGTACGTCATTCCCGTGCGCGGCCTGATCGGCTTCCGGGGCCAGCTCCTGACTGAAACCCGCGGCACTGCGCTGATGCACCAGATCGGCGAGGGCTACGGTCCCTGGGCCGGCGAGGTCACGCACCGAACGTCGGGCGTCGTGGTAGCGGACCGCTCCGGAAAGTCCAACGCCTATGCGCTCTTCGGGGTGCAGGAGCGCTCTTCGCTGTTCATCGGCTCGAGCGCGGACGTCTACGAAGGCATGGTCATCGGCGAAAATGCCCGAGCCGACGACATGGACGTCAACGCGACCAAAGAGAAGAAGCAGACGAACATGCGGACGCACTCGCACGACGAGGCTTTGCACCTGACGCCACACCGCGAGTTGACGCTCGAGGCTGCCATCGAGTTCATCGGCGGCGACGAGCTGGTCGAGGTAACGCCCAAGTCGATCCGTTTGCGCAAGCGCATTCTTGCGGCGCATGACCGGAAGCGAGCCGCCGGCAAGGAATACGAACAACGGATGGTCGATCGCGCGAGTCGGTAGACGGGTCTGTCCAGTGAGCCGGAGTGGGGAGCGGCGGCCCTCGGCGTACAATTCCGGCGATGCCCATCTACCTCGACCACGCCGCCACCACTCCGCTGCGGCGTGAAGCCCTCGAGGCCATGCTGCCGTTCCTGACAGAGGATTTCGGCAACGCCTCATCGCTCCATGGCTTGGGCCGGCGTGCCCGGGCGGGGCTGGACGAGGCCCATGAACGCGTGGCGCGAGCTCTCGGCGCGACTCCGCGCGAGATCGTGTTCACGTCGGGCGGTACGGAGGCAAATAACCTCGCCCTCAAGGGAGCAGCCTGGGCGGGCAAGGCCCGCGGCCACCAGATCATCACCAGTTCGGTGGAGCACCATTCGGTCGGTTATGCCGTCCGCTACCTGGAGAAGTTCGGTTTTGAGGTCGTGGAGCTGCCTGTAGACCGTTATGGTCGGGTCGACCCGGACGACGTCGAGGCAGCCATTACGTCCAAGACGATCCTTGTGAGCGTGATGCTCGCCAATAATGAGGTTGGCACGATCCAGCCGATCGCCGAGATAGCGGCTCGAGTCCGTCGTCACAAGGGCATCCTCATCCACACGGATGCGGTCCAGGCTGGGCCGTATCTTGAGATCGACCTGGCCTCGCTGGACGTGGATCTGCTGACTGTGGCGGCTCACAAGTTCGAGGGGCCCAAGGGCGTGGGCGCGCTCTTCGTCCGTCACGGCACCAACATCCTGGCCCAGCAGCAGGGCGGTGCTCAGGAGCGCTACCGGCGGGCCGGCACGGAGAACGTGGCCGGAGCCGTGGGAATGGCCGCTGCGCTGGAGCTTACCGTTGCGGAGCGGCCGCAAACGGTCGCCCGCCTGCGCGAGCTGAGAGATTCTTTGGCGGCGTCTGTGGGCGCTATCGACGACGTGCAGCAGACGGGCCACCCGACTGAACGCCTGCCCGGTCTCGCCTCCTTGGTTGTCTGCGGGGTTGGCGGCAACGACGTCACCATGGCCCTCGATCTCGCCGGCCTAGCCTGCTCCACGGGGTCGGCCTGCACGACCGGCTCGAACGATATCAGCCACGTTCTCTCAGCGATGGGCTACCCGGCGGACGAGGCGCGAGGGGCGCTGCGGCTCTCGCTCGGTCGGACGACCACGGCGGAGGAGGTCGCGATAGCGGCCGAACTCCTGACACGGATGATCGGCTCCCAGCGTTACGCTGCCGAGAAGCTGGCGGCGGGGCGCGCTGTGGCCCCGGCGCGACCCATGCAGCCGCTGCAGCAGGCGGCCCAGGAAGACGCAGACGCGCAGGTGTCGGTCGGGTGACGCCGTCGGCGCGGGCCGGGTCTCGCATCCTCGTGGCGATGTCTGGCGGCGTGGACTCATCCGTTGCGGCGGCTCTTGTCAAGGCCGCCGGTCACGAGGCGGTCGGCGTATGGATGCGCCTCAGCAACGCCGCGGATAGCGGTTCCGAATTCAAGCGCAGCTGCTGTTCGCTCGACGCGGCAGAGGACGCCCGACGAGTGGCCTCGCAGCTCGATATCCCGTTCTACATCCTCAATCTCGAGCAGGAGTTCGAAGCAGGCGTCATTGCGCCATTTGTGCGTGAATACCTGGCCGGACGGACACCCAGCCCGTGTGTCGACTGCAACAACGTAGTCAAGTTCGGGGCCCTGCTGGGCCGTGCCAGGTTGCTGTACGAGTGCGATGCGGTTGCCACCGGCCACTACGCCCGAGTGGCGTCCGTCGCGGATGTCGCCGACGCGGGTGCCGCCGGCGCCCACAGCCTGCTGCGTGGCACCGACCCAACCAAGGATCAGAGCTACTTTCTCTACGGGCTCGGCCAGGACGAGCTGGCCCACACGCAGTTCCCGCTGGGGGAGATGACGAAGGTGGCGGTTCGCGACGCGGCGAGAGCGCTCGGCCTCGCCACGGCTGAGAAGCGCGACAGCCAGGAGATATGTTTCGTGCCTCGGGGCGATTACCGCGATGTCCTGCGAGAGCGGGGCGACTGGACGGCCGAACCGGGTCCCCTAATCGACGTCGACGGCCGCCAGGTTGGCGAGCACCACGGCGCTGCGTCGTACACGATCGGCCAGCGCCAGGGCACGGGAGCGTCCGTGGGAGAGGCGCGCTACGTCCGTCAGATCGATCCAGCCGCTAATACCATCATCCTGGGCCGCCGTGTCGATCTCGAGACGAGTCGCCTCGAGGTGGGTGAGGTCAAGTTCGTAGCCGGCAGACCACCGGCGGACTCCGGCGACGGTTTCCGGGCCGAGGTCCAGATTCGCCATCGTGGCCGAGTCGCGCCGGCCACGATCCGCAAAGCCGACAATGCCCGTTGGCTCGTGGAGACAGACGAGCCGGTCTGGGCGGCCGCACCCGGCCAGGCGGCGGTCTTCTATCGCGGCGAGATCGTCCTGGGCGGCGGTCGCATCGCTCGTGCAGACGATTTGGTCGCCGGCTGACGGTCTTCGTATACTCGCCTGGTGGATATCGGTCCCGCCCCCGTCCTGGCTCTCCTCGTAGGCGGTTTTCATACCGCCCTGTGCATGTTTCTCCTGGGTAGGGGAGGGCTGCGGATGCTGCTCGTCTTCGTCGCCGCTACGCTCGGGGCTTGGGCGGGCGACGCAACCGGCGCTCGGCTTGGGATTGACCCCATCCACATCGGCGATTTCCATCTGATCGCGGCCTCCGTCGTGGCCTGGGTCGGCATCGCCTTCGTACTCGTGCTGTCCATCCTCGGTCCCGCCGAAGTTGACGAGGGCCGACTGTGATCGAGTGGCTATTCCGACGCGCCCTGTCGCATGGCAGCCTGTCGCGTGGCAGCTCCTCGGGCGACCACGACCCGCGGCTGCTGGCCTTTGCGCGGGGCGCTGCGATCGGCGCCCTCGTCGGCGCTGCGTTCGCTGGCTCCAGCATTTGGCGGCATTTCAGGCGAGCGCGACTTGACAATGTGTCGGGCCAGGATCGACCGAGCCAAGCTCGAAGGTGAACAGTCGAGGACGCCGGCGCCCTTACGTCGGCCGGTGGCCGGCTTCGCCGATTTGGCCGGCTTCGCCGATTTGCCCGAGACGCCGATTTGCCCGAGCGGAGCAATCCTGCTAGCATCCGCCAGGAATTTAGAGAGTGTAGGAAACCCCCAGCTACAGTGAGCTATTCGGAGGATCGTGTGCCGCTTGCGCGGGAGACGAAGGATCAGGTTATTTCGGAGTACGCCGTCAAGGATGGCGACACAGGCTCCCCAGAGGTGCAGATTGCGCTCTTGACCGAAAGGATCAAGGAGCTTACTGGGCACCTGCGGAGTTTCCCGAAGGACAACCATTCCCGCCGCGGCCTCCTCAAGCTCGTCGGACAGCGACGCCGCCTTCTTGCATACCTGATCAAGAAGGACAACGCTCGCTATCGCGTCGTGATCGCACGGCTCGGACTGCGCCGCTAGCGCAACCGCCTTCAAGCGAGGCGCAGCCTCGCTCGGCATCCCCGCCCCGGCTCTTCCAGGCGAGAACAAGGACACGTCCTTCCTCCTAGCTCAGGAGGAATTGATACCCGTGTCTCAAACATTCGAGACGCAATTTGCAGGTCGCACCCTAACCATCGAGACCGGCAGGATTGCTCTACTCGCGGGCGGCGCCGTGACGGTCCGCTTCGGCGACACCATGCTTCTTGGAACGGCCAACCGGTCCGATCCGCGGCCCGGCCTGGACTTCTTCCCGCTCACGGTCGAGTGGGAAGAGCGGATGTACGCCGCCGGCAAGATCCCGGGCGGCTTCATCAAGCGTGAATCGCGCCCGTCCGAGCAGGCCATTCTGTCCTGCCGGCTGACCGACCGCCCGATCCGGCCCCTCTTTCCCGAAGGCTACAAGGACGACGTCCAGATCGTGATCACGGTCCTATCCACGGACCAGGAGAACCAGGCCGACGTCCTCGGCACATTTGCCGCGTCGTGCGCTTTGACAATCAGTGAGATTCCATTCCTAGGCCCTATCGGCGCCGTGCGGATCGGCCGTATAGACGGCGAGTTCGTGGTCAACCCAACCGTCAGCGATCTCGAGCGCTCTGACATAGACCTCATCGTCTCGGGCACCCGTGACGCGATCATGATGGTCGAGGCTGGCGCCCAGATCGTTCCCGAAGATGTCATGGCCGATGCCATCCTCTTCGGCCACCGCGCCCTGCAGCCGCTCATCGACATCCAGGAAGAGCTGCGGGCTGCCGCGGGCAAGCCCAAGACAGCCGTGTACCTCGATCCGAATACCGGCTCGGTCCTTGAGTTCGTCAAGAAAGTCCGCCAGGCCGGCTACGAGGTCGTCGTCCTCGATGTCGAGACGACCGGCCGTGACGCCAAGGTTGCAGATCTGATCGAGATCGGCGCGGTTCGCGTCCGCGACGGCCAGATCGTTGACCGCTTCTCGACCTTCGTAAACCCTGGCCGCGAAATCTTCGGCGCTCAGATGCACGGCATCACGGACGCCGACGTCGCGGGCGCTCCCGTGGCTCGCGAAGCCGCGCAAAAGCTGCTGGCCTTCGTTGCCGGCGCAGCCGTCGTGGGCCACAACGTGGGCTTCGACGTGGCGTTCCTCGACCAGGCTCTTGGTGAGCGCGGCAAGTTCATCGAGGGTGGTTACTTCGACACCCTCGTGATCGCTCGCGAGGCTTACCCGGACCTCGAGTCGTACAAGCTCGGCGATATCGCCCGCTTCTTCGGCATCACCGTCGAGACCGCCCACCGCGGCCTTGCCGATGCCGAGACCACGGCCGCAATCGTGGCCAAGTTCGCCGCCGACGTCCCCAACCGCATTGAGAACCTGCAGGACGGCGTCTCGATCTCGATCCGCGCCAACCGCCAGGAAGGCCAGGACCCGGCCGGTCTGCTCGAGGCCGCTCGCCGGCAGGCTCGCGTTAGCAAGAGCCTCTTCCAACTCGTGCACAAGAAGACCGCCCGCAACATGGTCGTCACCGAGGGCATCCGCATGGACGGCCGCGGCGTCGACGAGATTCGGCCGATTTCGGTCGAGATTGGCGTCCTACCGCGGGCTCACGGTTCCGGGCTTTTCACCCGCGGCCAGACCCAGGCACTGACAGTCGCCACCCTTGGCCCGTCCTCGGACGTGCAGCGGATCGACACGATCAGCCCCCAGACCGAGAAGCGGTTCCTCCACCACTACAACATGCCGCCCTACAGCACCGGCGAGAACAAGCCGATGCGTGGTCCCGGCCGGCGCGAGATTGGCCACGGCCACCTGGCCGAACGGGCACTGCTGCCGGTTATGCCGTCCGAGGATGAATTCCCGTACGTCATCCGCCTCGTTAGCGAGTGCGTGACGTCAAACGGCTCTACTTCGATGGCCTCGACCTGCGGTTCCAGCCTCGCCCTCATGGACGCCGGCGTGCCGATCAAGGCCGCCGTTGCCGGCGCTGCGATGGGCCTAATTACCGAGCCGGACGGTAGCTTCGTCGTCCTGACCGACATTCTCGGCAAGGAAGACGCCTTCGGCGATATGGACTTCAAGGTGACCGGCACCCGAGAGGGCGTCACGGCACTGCAGATGGACATCAAGACCAAGGGCATCAGCGAGGCCATCATCCGCCAGGGCCTTCAAAAGGCTCACACCGCCCGGATGGCGATCCTCGACAAGATGGACGCTGTCATTTCGACCAGCCGTACGGAGATGAGCAGCTTCGCGCCGCGCATCATCACGATCAAGATCAACCCGGAGAAGATCCGCGACATCATCGGCAAGGGCGGCTCCGTGATCCGCAAGATCCAGGAGGAAACCGGCACCGAGATCAGCGTCGAGGATGACGGCACGGTTCAGATCGCCGCAGTGTCGGGCGACAGCTCGCGCAAGGCGGTCCAGTGGATCGAGTCGCTGACCCGCGAGGTCGAGGTCGGGGCGCTGTACTTGGGCACAGTCACCCGGATCATGGGGTTCGGCTGCTTCGTCGAGATCCTGCCCGGCAAGGAAGGCCTGATCAGGATCGGCGAGCTGGCCGACTACCACGTCCCGACCGTCGAAGACGTTGTTTCGGTGGGCGACGAGGTCATGGTTGTGGTGGTCGAGATCGACCGCCAGGGCCGGATCAACCTCTCGCGCAAGGCAGCCATGCAGCGCCACCTGGCCCACACCGAGTCCTAACTTTGCAGCGCAAGAGGGCCGGCCGGTCAAACGGTCGGCCCTCTTCTATTTCGATCGGTCCTCTCCGATCAGTCGTTAGTTTGCGCATGATTGGCCAGCTGATGCATAACTATCCGTAACGTAGTACGGCTATGCACGCGCCTGGGGCCAGCCGACGACCCGCTGGTATACTCGGTGGGTGCCCAGGAACGGAACAAGTCAGAGTGGAGTCATGTCCCTAGAACCTCGCTCGCGCTCGCGCGCGCTGACCGTCGCAGTCGTCGGCGCCACCGGCGTCGTCGGTAGAACCATGATCCAGGTCCTATCCGAACGGCATTTCCCGGTTGGCGAGCTTCGACTGCTCGCGTCCGGCAGGTCGGCCGGCTCGACCGTCAGTGCAGCCGGGCGGACGCTCACGGTGGGGGAGGCGACTCCTGAGGCGTTCGACGGCGTCGACATCGCTCTCTTTTCCGCCGGGGGCGACGTTTCGCTCCAGCTTGGTCCAGAAGCGGCTGCCCGCGGCGCTACTGTCATCGACAACTCAAACGCCTGGCGGATGGATGCAAAGGTGCCACTTATCGTCAGCCAGGTGAACCCGGACGACGCTGAGTGGCATGAGGGCATCGTTGCCAACCCCAATTGCTCAACCATGCAGCTCGTGCCGGTCCTGATGGCCATTCGCGATGCCGCCGGGATTGAACGCGTCGTCGTAGACACCTACCAGTCAGTTTCCGGGACGGGCGCCGAGGCGCTGGCCGAACTGGAATCGCAGATCCGCGCACATGTGGCCGGCGAGTCCAAGGTGGCCAGCGTGTACCCACACCCCATCGCCTTTAATGCGCTGCCGGAGATAGACGTCTTCCTCGACAATGGCTACACCCGCGAGGAGTGGAAGGTCATAACCGAGTGCCGCAAGATCCTGCACTTGCCGGAGCTGCGCGTCTCTTGCACCGCGGTCCGCGTGCCGGTCTTCGTCAGCCACTCCGAGGCGGTCCATGTGGAAACCACGAGACCACTGAGCCCCGAGGATGCTCGCAAGGCGTTCGCGGCTGTGCCTGGCGTCATCGTTCAGGACGATCCCGGGGCTCATGTCTATCCGTTGGCCACGCAGGCCGCGGGCAAGGACGAGATTTTCGTGGGGCGTATCCGCCAGGACTCGTCCGTGGACCGGGGCCTGGCCTTCTGGGTCGTTAGCGACAACCTCCGCAAGGGGGCAGCAACCAACGCCGTGGAGATCGCCGAGATGCTCGTCGAGCGCGGTTGGGTCAAGGCCCGCTCGCGCCGCGCGGCGTCCTTTGCCGCGGCGACTGGAGTCGGGGAGATATCGTGACCGGGACCGAGCGCCAAAGCGCGCTCGACGCCATCGGGGCGGAGGTGGCGGTCTGCACTCTCTGTCGGCTGCATGAGACTCGAACCAAGTCTGTGCCGGGTGAAGGCAGCGCGGCCACGGAAGTGGTGTTCGTGGGCGAGGGTCCGGGCTTCAACGAGGATCGTCAGGGCCGGCCGTTCGTCGGTCAGGCCGGCGATCTCTTGACCAAACTCCTGGAATCGGTCCAATGGACGCGCGAGGACGTCTTCATCACGAACGTGGTCAAGTGCCGGCCGCCCGGCAACCGCGACCCTGAGCCTGAAGAGATAGCTGCCTGCGCGCCATTCCTGTCGCGCCAACTCGAGGCGCTCGATCCGGCGCTCGTGGTCACGCTGGGCAGATTCTCCATGGCTAGGTTCAATCCGGGGGCGCGGATTGGGCAGGTCCACGGCACGTTTCAGCGGGCGGACCCGGCTTCCGGCGCGCCGCGAGCCTTGACTTTCGCGATGTACCACCCCGCCGCGGCTCTCCACCAGGGCTCGCTCAAGGCCACGCTCTTCCGCGACATGGAGGGCGTGCCGGCGGCGCTTCTTCAGGCCAGGGAGCAGGGCGCGACTGAGTCTTTAGTTCCGGGCCAGGAGCCTGCCCTCATCGCGGTCCAAGTCGCGGCCGCGACGCCCCTGAGCGAGGACCCGGCAGAGGACGTTTCACCCAGCTCAGGGGAAGCCGAGTCGGCCCGGCCCACGGCGCTCGAGGCCGAGACTTTCGGTCAATCGGCGGGCGGCGCACAATCAATCGAGTTGACGTCCCAAACCGACCCGACGGACCAGCTCACCCTCTTCTAGGATGAACACAACCGTGCAATCCCGATACGCGAGCACCTATGACTGAAAACCAGATCCCGCTCCGCATCATCCCCCTGGGAGGCGTGGGGGAGATCGGCAAGAACATGTACGTCTTCGAATACGGCGACGACATCGTCATTGTCGACTGCGGCCTGATGTTCCCGGACGAGGCGATGTTTGGCATCGACCTCATCATTCCCGATGTCACCTATCTGCGCGAAAACCGAGAGAAGGTGCGAGCCTTCCTCATCACCCACGGCCACGAGGATCATGTCGGCGGGCTGCCGTTCATCCTGCCTTACTTCCCGGGCGTGCCCGTGTATGCGTCCACGCTGGCGCGCGGCCTTCTGGGCATCAAAATCAAGGAGCATAAGCTCCACTCCAACCCGCTCCTGCCTCTCGACCCGGGCGACAGTGTCCAGATCGGGCCGTTCCGCGTGGAGCCGTTCCGGATCAGCCACTCCATTCCAGACGCCATGGGCATGGCCCTCCACACTCCCGTCGGCACGGTCGTAACCACGGGCGACTTCAAGTTCGATCACACCGCCGTGGACGGTCGACGGTCCGACTTTGCGGTTCTGTCTCGCCTGGGCCTGGACGGCGTCATTTGTCTGCTGTCAGATTCGACCGGCGCCGAGAAACCCGGCTACACGCTCTCGGAACGAACGGTGGGCGAGAGTTTCCGGGAGATCATGGAGCCGCTTGACGGCCGGGTCATCGTCGCCACCTTCGCCAGTAACATCAACCGCATCCAGCAGGTGATTGACGCCGCCGCGACCTTCGATCGCAAGGTGGCGGTCATCGGCCGGTCGATGGAGCAGAACTTCCGCATCGCGACGGACCTCGGGTATCTAACGCACGCGCCGGGCCAGGTCGTCGCTAAGGACCAGATCGGGTCGATCGAACGCATCGTGATCGCCACGACCGGCTCCCAGGGTGAGCCGATGGCAGGCCTGGCCCGCATGGCCAATCGCGACCACCGATTCGTGGAGATCCAGGCCGGAGACACCGTCATCGTCAGCGCCAGCCCCATCCCGGGCAACGAAGAGTACGTGGCCCGGACGATCGACAACCTCTTCAAGGCCGGGGCCAACGTCTACTACC
The DNA here is from genome assembly GCA_043758855.1 of Chloroflexota bacterium. Classification (GTDB taxonomy): domain Bacteria; phylum Chloroflexota; class Limnocylindria; order Limnocylindrales; family CSP1-4; genus Fen-1039. Next base: position 7,712 of record JAYVMQ010000211.1, on the reverse strand, counting down.
ACTCCGTAAAGCACGTCCATGTGTCGGGCCACGCCAGTCAGGAAGAGCTCAAATTGATGCTCGGCCTGACGCGGCCTAAGTACTTCATCCCGATCCACGGTGAGTTCCGGATGCTCGTTCAGCATGGTCGCCTCGCCGTTGAAACGGGAGTGGCCCCGGAGAATGTCTTTATCATCGAGAACGGACAGGCCATCGAGTTCTTCCCGGACGGCTCCGCCCGCCGGGCTGCCCCCGTCACCGCCGGCTACGTCTTCGTCGACGGCCTCTCCGTTGGCGACGTAGGCGAGGTCGTGTTGCGAGATCGCCGCGCACTGGCCAACGATGGCATGTTCATCGTCGTCGTAACCGTGGACAAACAGAGTGGCCGAATAGTGGCCAAGCCCGAGATCGTGACCCGGGGCTTCATCCATGGCAACGAGAACGACCCGCTGATGAAGGGCGCCGTGGAGCGGATGATGGCCGGCATCGAAGGCAAGGGCGATCGCACAAGCGAAGTGGGCCTCCTCAAGAGCCAGATCAAGGACGAAATCTCCCGCTACCTGTACGAGCAAACGCGACGCCGGCCGCTGGTGTTCCCGGTCGTGGTGGAGGTGTAGATGCCGGGACGACCCATACCAGCCTCGAGGCGCTCCGCCTCAAGCCGATCGAGCCGGGCAACGCCGCCTGTCCCACGGCGCCGTCGCTCTGGTCGGACCTGGGCGGTCAACGTCGAGATCATCCGCCAGATCCTCGGACTTGTGATGCTTCTGGTCGGGATCTCGTTACTGATCGGCTTGTTCATTCAAGGCGGCCAGCTGACCGACCTGGAGCGCAACGCCGTAGCTCCTTGGTTTGGTGCGGTCCGCTGGCTGCTTCCATTCGTGCTGCTGCTGCTCGGCTACTACCTCGAACGAGCACAGGGCGAGCACTGGGATTGGGAGCTGACGCTGCTGGGCAGCGCCACCGCTTATGGCTCGCTGCTGGGGCTGTTCGGGCTCTTCGCGCCAAAGCAGGCCGGGATCATAGGCCGCGCCTTGGCCGTCTTCCTGACGCCACTCGTCACTGCGCCGGGGGCTGGCTTCATCCTGACCGTGTTCATGCTCGCCGGCGTGCTCCTGGCCCTCGACATGTCACTGCCGGCGGTAATGACGCCGCTGGGTCGGTTGGTCTCGCGGTCGATGACCACCCTCTTCCGCCCCGCTCCGGCGGCTGATGGGGCCGCGGCCGCCACTGCCTCGCTCAACGGTCTCGGGAGCGCCACTAGTTCTTCCACGACCGGCAACGGAGCGACCGGCCGAGCGGATAAGTCCGAGAAGCGCGGCAAGGAAGGCACTCCGGCCACCGGCGATCCTCACCCTAGATTTGGCGACGGTATCTCGAGCATTCCGGTAGCCAGCCCAAATCCAGGGCCCCTGTCGCAGACGTTCGCGCCGCCCGCAACGGTAGGCGCGGCGAGCCGTGATGGCGGGCCGCTGCCCGGTGGTGCGCCCGCCCGCGACGGGCAGTCCATCCGGAACGGCTCCCCGGTCCGCGGCCAGCGCCTCCCGTCCGACGCGCCGGCTCAGTCTAAGTTGACCGGCCTGCTGGCCCCCCCCGAGAAGCCGCGGCCGGAGTATCACCTTCCGCCGCTGGCACTCCTTGAGGACATTGCACCGCGCGGCGGCGACAGCACCATGGATCACCGGCGCAACGCGGCAATCATCGTCGCCAAGTTGGCCAGCTTCAACATTCCGGCCCGGGTCGCTGTCTGGAACGCTGGTCCGGTAGTCACCCAGTACGAGGTGGAGCCCTCGCCAGAGATCAAGGTCAGCCGCATCGAGGCTCTCTCCGACGACCTGGCCATGGCCCTGGCGGCCCCGACGATACGCATCGAGGCGCCAATCCCGGGCAAGAGCGTCGTCGGGATCGAGATCCCCAACAAGGACCCCAACATAGTCCAGCTGCGGAGAATCCTCGAGGAGGTCGACCTCCGGGTTGCATCGAAACTCACCTTCGCTCTCGGCCGTGACGTGGCCGGCCACGCCCGAGCAACCGATCTAGCCCGGATGCCGCACCTGCTGATCGCCGGCGCGACGGGCTCCGGCAAGAGCGTTATGGTCAACGCCCTGATCACGAGCCTGTTGTGCAACTCCACGCCGGACGAAGTGCGGCTGGTGCTGATGGATCTCAAGCGGGTCGAACTGTCGGCCTACAACGGCTTGCCCCACCTGATGATTCCAGTGATCACTGAGCCTGAGCGGGCCAAGGCCGCGCTCAAGTGGGCTGTCAATGAGATGGAGAACCGCTACCGCCGCTTTGCCGGGGCAAACGCCCGCAACCTGGCCGGCTATAACGAGACCCGGGCAGATCCGGCCGACCGGATGTCATATCTGGTGATCATCATCGACGAGCTGGCCGACCTGATGATGCGCGAGGGCAAGAACGTCGAGGAACCGATCGTGCGCCTGGCTCAGAAGGCCCGGGCCACGGGGATCCACCTCGTTCTGGCCACGCAGCGACCGTCCGTCAACGTCGTGACGGGCCTGATCAAGGCCAACTTCCCGAGCCGCATCGCATTCGCTATGGCCTCGCAGATTGACTCGCGCACGATCCTCGACATGCCAGGAGCGGAGGACCTAATCGGCCGCGGCGACATGCTCTTCCAGCCGGCGGACGTGCCTCGTCCGATCCGCCTCCAGGGCGTCTTCGTCTCCGACAAGGAGATCGCCAACATCTGTGAGCACTGGCGGGCGGAGGCGGAGCCCCACTACGACATGTCGATAGTCGACACCGGTGAGGAGCACGAGTCGGGCGAGGCCGTCCCCGACGATGACGCAGACCGCCTCCTGCTCGATGCCATGGGTGTCATCCAGGAGTACGATCGCGCGTCCGCCTCGCTCCTACAGCGCCGGCTGAAGATTGGCTACGCTCGAGCGGCCCGGATCATGGACCAGCTCGAAGCTCGTGGTTACATAGGTCCGTTCGACGGATCCAACGCGCGGCAGGTGCTGCGCCGTGATGTTGCGCCGTCCAATCCAGCGGGCGGATACGGCGAGGTGGAGGAGTGACGGGCGGCTTCCCAACGCGACGACCGCCGCGACGAACCATCGGCCACAGAGGCGTTACGGGCTCCGGCCGGAGCAGCCGCTCAACGGTGGGGGATCGGCTGCGTGACGCGCGCGAGGCAAAGGGAGTGGACCTTTTCCGCGTCGAACGTGACACCAAGATCAGACATAAGTTTCTGGGGGCGCTCGAGGACGGCGATTTTGCCGACCTGCCGGGCGATGTCTACGCCAGAGGCTTCCTACGCAACTACGCCTCCTACCTTGGGCTCGATGCCGATGAGGTGGAGGAGGAGTGGCGTCGCGAGGTGGGTGCCACGATGCCCGTACGCGAGCCGGCCTTCGTTGGTCCGCGGCCGCTGACAATGCGCCGGGGAATTCTCTTCCAGCGCAGCCACCTGGCTATCGTCGGCGTGGTGATAATCGTCGCGGTCGTGGGCATCTACTTCGGCTACCAGGTCACGCGCTTCCTGTCATACCCGACGGTCGGCGTCACTTCCCCAGGTGCGGCCCGGATCACGTTGCCGACTGGGACCAACGGATACTCGCTGACGGGCACATCCACCCCAGGCGCCACCATCCAGATCTCTTGGGACAACCAGGCTGCCAAGACCACAATTGCCGACGAAGTCGGGCACTGGTCTTTCTCGGCCATCCTCCATCCCGGCGCCAACCAGTTCGATATCACGGCCGAGAACCTAGACACCCTCCACGCCAGCAAGACGCAGCAGATCGTCATCGATGTTGAAATCGTCACGCCGGCGCCTCCAACACCGACGGTGGCGTTCTCGTCGCCCGCTGATTTGGCCACGCTTAAGGACGGCAATGTCACGGTTGCCGGGATTACAACGCAGGTGACCACAGTCACTGTCACGCCCATCTACATGGGCCCGCCGACTGCTCCCGGCGCAACCGCTCCGCCCCCAACCGCCGCCCCGCTCCCAACTCCCTTGGGGACGCCGCTTCTGCCCGCCTCAAGTGCGTCCGCAGGAGCGTCAGCCGGCCCCTCGGCACCGCCTGGACCGGGCCCGACCAGCGCCAATACGAACGCTGACGGCACGTTCTCCATCCCGCTGAGCCTGGCTGCAGGTCGCTGGCAGCTGAGCATCACGGGGTCCAACCCGAGCGGCAGTGTGGCTCCGGCAGTGGTTCGGACGATCTCGGTGCCCTACAAGGGCATCAACGTCGTCATCCAGATCAAGGGCGGCAGGTCGTCGATGGCCTATTTCCACGACGGGGTGAATGATGACTACTCCGGCAACGTGCAAGCTGACGGATGGACACGGACGGTCGTCGCCACCAAGTACGTCTGCGTCAATGTCAATCAGCCGAGCCATGTCTATCTGACCGTGAACGGGACCTTGTATGGGCCGATTAGCACGTTCGGCGGCACGCACGCCTACGTGGACACATCCGGGGTGCCGAAGAACGTCGGGCAGTGCTGAGCCACCATGGATAGCGAGCCGCAGTCTGACCTGGCGGCACGTCTGCAGACCATCTGCCTGGAGCGGGGCCTGACCATCGCCTCGGCCGAGTCATGCACGGGCGGGCTGATCGCCAAGCTGATCACGGACGTCGCCGGTTCGAGTGGCTACTTCCGGGGCGGAATCGTGTCCTATTCGAACAAGGCCAAGGTTCAGCTGCTGGGTGTTCGTGAAGAGGAACTGGCTGCCCACGGCGCCGTCAGCGCCCAAGTGGCTCGATCCATGGCCATCGGCGCGCGCAGCCGAGTCGGCGCGGACGTGGCCGTCTCCGTAACCGGGATCGCCGGCCCTGGCGGTGGCAGTAAGGCCAAGCCGGTCGGTCTCACCTACGTGGCCCTGGCAGATGCGGCCGGTACGGACGTCCGGCGCTTCGTTTGGAGCGGCGACAGGGCCGCAGTTCGCGAGGCCGGTGCCCGCGCCGCCCTGGAGTTGCTGATCGAACGCGTCTCGGCCGCACCCGCCCATCCCGACGAGGCGTGAGCTCCGTCCCCGGCCCCGCCAACGTCGGGAGCGGTCTTGCGCCCGCCAGAGAGGCGCGCCCAATCCGTGCCGGGGAACGGATCCACGTGGTCGGCGCCGCCGGCGCCGGCGCCAGCGCGGCCGTGCTGCTGGCCCATCATCGGGGCGCCTCAGTGAGTGGCTGCGACTCGGGCGGGCCGTCGCCATATACGCCGCCCCTGGAGGCTGCCGGTATCCAGCTCGATTGGAGCCACGACGCCCGCCATGTCACGCAGCGACATCCGGATCGACTGGCAGTCACCAAGGCCCTGACCGCGATCGAGCCAGATCACCCGGAGCTGGCCGCCGCTCGTCGCGGGGGCGTGCCGGTGGAGCCGTGGCAGCAGGTAATCGCCGATGCCGCGGCCGGAAAGACTCTGATTGGCGTGGCCGGGACGCACGGCAAGAGCACCACGGCGGGCTGGCTGGTCCATGTCCTGGTCGGGGCCGGCCTGGACCCATGCGCCTTCGTCGGGGCGCTGTTGCCGGCGGCGTTGACGGCGGGGCTGCCTTCCACGGCGCGCTGGGGGATGGGCAGGCCATTCGTGGTAGAGGCCGACGAATACGCGGGCAACTTCGACGCGTACCGCCCGGCTGTGACCGTCCTGACTTCGGCCGAGTGGGATCACCCAGACGTCTTCGCCGACCGCCGCGCCGTGGTCGATTGCTTCGCCGCGTGGCTGACCCGGGCCGCCATCTCGGTTGCCGAGCCAGTCCTGGTGGCCAACGTCGGCGACGCGGGCGTCGTGGATGTCGTGGCAATCCTGGCGGCGGAATCTTGGCCGGGCCGGGTCGTTCGGACCAGGCTGGAACCTGGCATCGGCGAAGCAGGCTCGGCAGAGATGCTGGTGGGATCGATTATGGCGGTCGACCCGGCCGGAACCACGCTTCACCTGGCGGGCGGTGGGCTTGCGGAGCCGCTGATCGCCCGCCTGCGCCTCGCCGGCCGCCACAACGCCTGCAACGCCCTCGGTGTTGCAGGCGCGGCCCTCGCGCTTGGGGTGCAACCGAACGCCGTCGCTGCTGGACTCGCATCTTTTGGAGGCGTGGGCCGGCGTCTGGAGCGGAAGGGGGTGGGCAGGGGCGTGGTGGTGTACGACGACTACGGCCACCACCCCACGGCCATTCGCGAAACGCTTGCCGCTATACGCCAGCTGGAGCCGGGGCGTCGCATCTGGGCTGTGTATGAGCCGCTCACCTATCACCGAACCGCGGCGATGATCGACGAGTTTGCCGAGGTGCTGGCTACTGCCGACGCGGTGGCCATCGCGGACATCTGGGCCAGCCGCGATCCCGACACGACGATCACCTCCGCTGCCGCCCTGGCAGAGGCAACGGCCCGGCGCAGGCCGGGAATCACGGCAGCAGCGCCGGGTTCGGTCGAGGCGACGGCGGCCTGGTTGGCAAACGAAGTCCGAGCCGGCGACGCCGTCCTGGTGATGGGCGGCGGCAAGAGCTACCGAATCGCTGAGCTGCTCGTCGCAGCACTGGCAGAATAGGCATGGCGGCCGCGCGACGGTTGACGGCCGCGCCCACAAGTCGGCCCGAGTGCGGCACAATTCGTTGTCCTGGGCAGACGCCCGTGCTCGGGTTCCCTACGGAGCCGTCGTCAACGGGCTAAGGTTTCCAGTAGCGCCGTTTTCGGCACATCAATCGGAGGGTCAATGGCAGGCGATTCCTCATTTGACGTGGTCAGCGACTTTGACGATCAGGAGATGCGCAACGCCCTCGACCAGGTCCAGCGTGAGGTCCAGCAGCGCTACGACTTCAAGGGTATGACTTACGAACTGACGCCCTCTAAGACAGAACTCGTGCTCTTGACGGACGACGAGTTCCGGGCGAAGGCGATACGCGAGTTGATTGAATCGAAGGCGGTCAAGCGCGGTCTGTCCCTCAAAATCTTCGACTGGGGCAAGATCGAACCCGCCGGCGGCAACAAGGTCCGGCAGCACATCACTCTGCGTCGAGGTCTGGACGAGGACCTGGCCCGGAAGCTCAGCAAGATGATCAGGGAAGAGTTCCCCAAGTCCAAGCCGCAGATTCAGGGAGACGCTATCCGCGTCTTCGGCAAGAGCAGAGACGACCTCCAGCGGGTAATAACCCGATTGAGGGAGCTTGATGAACCAGTAGCACTGCAATTTACGAACTACCGATAAGACCTGCCCGGTAAGCCGGCGCTGCGTTCTGGAGGAGTTGGGCCATGTCTATTAGTGAAGAGCCGGGCGCTACCGTCACGGTCGGCGCAGCTTTAGCTGAGGGGCTGGCTCGCGCCGGCGTCAAGATTGCATTCACGGTTCCAGGCGAGAGCGTCCTGGGTCTTCTCGAAGGGCTGGCCGCCCGACGCATTCGAGTGGTCGCTGCGCGCCACGAAGGCTCGGCCTCATTCATGGCCGAATCTGTGGCCCAGCTCACCGGACGACCTGCCGTTTGCATCGGCACCCGCGGTGTTGGTGCGAGCAACCTGGCAGTCGGCTTGCACGCCGCGAGAGCGGATTCGGCGCCGGTCATCGCCATCGTCGGTCAGGTTCGAAGCGATCTCCGAGGCCGCGAGGCATTTCAGGAGATGGACCTCGTCCGAGCCTTCGAGCCGATCGTGAAATGGGCCGTAGAGATCAAGGATCCAGGCGAGGCGTGGGCCATTCTTGAGAGGGCAGTGGTGGCCGCCACGAGGGGCCGCCCCGGTCCGGTCTTGCTCGCAGTGCCTGCTGAC
>JAYVMQ010000210.1:0-5386 GCA_043758855.1 Chloroflexota bacterium | reverse complement strand
CAGCTTCGCCGCCAGGTCCCGATAGAGGCCTGCGTAGGCGGCCAGGTATTTGCGGGGCGCGCCTGGGACAGGCGAAAGCCAGTCAAGGTGTTCGGACGGACTCCGCTCGATCGGAACAGACAGGATCTGGAAAGGTCCCGGGATGGCGTCGTACAGCTCGCGGATCGCCGCGATAACCGCGTCGCGCTCCTCCTCGCCGAGCAGGTCGAGGTTGACGGGCGGAATCTCGAACGCCCGAAGGAACTCCTTGTGCTGTGGTCCTTGCTCAGGGGCGCGTCGCTTGACGACCATGGCGAGCAGCGTGCCGTGTGGTCGCTAGGTCAGTCAACGGCTGTTGAGTACCGTTCTGCGTACCATCGCGACGGGTCAGCTTGGAGCTCATCGTCGGGGACTGACTGTCTCAGTGACAGCTGCGGACGGTCCGGAGCTCGCGTCAGGACAGCCGCCGAACCGGAGGATCGGTCGCGGGTTAGGATTGGCCGGGCTTCGGCCGAAGGCTGTCGACGCCGGCGGGTCGTTGTTGGCGGTGTTCTCAGCGACGAGCCCGTTGCGGCGGCTGGCGTGGCTCGCGGTGGAAGAGTCCCTCAGGCTAAATCCAGGGTTCGCTAGGGCCACCGAGACATTCGGTGACGCTAGAACGCCACTCAACCCGTCGCTCAAGAGGCGCTCATGTTCGGTAGAAAGCAGAAGCAAAAACACTGTTCCGAGTGCGGCGGCCTCATGGTCAGTTTCGAACGGGAGGGGATCCGTGAGTTCGACGGTCGCACAGGTGAGGCAGCAATTGACCGATGGCAGGCCTTGGCTTGCGAGCAGGTCCCAACGGTCACTTGGCGTTCCACGACCTGGGGCGGCAGTAGGGTTCACATGAGCGCCAACCACGACGGCTTCATCGAGTATGCCCGGCCGTGGCATCACTACAAGGAGGACGGCCGCTCAAAATAGGGCTGTTGGCGGGGTGTTCCGCCTCGCCGTCCAGAGTGTCGTTTGTCGACCCAGGCCTCGCTCGGACTGACAAGTGAACAGCAGCCTCCGTTTTGCATCTCATCCCGTCTGCTGGCCGGAAATCGCATCGACGCCCGATATGGGATGCACCGGGTTAGTCCGACCGGCTCGATCTAGGGGCCGACGCCGCCAGCGCACGATGCAAGCACCGGCGGGATCTCGTCAAGATGCGTGTCAAAGCTGGAGCCGGATTCTCGGAGCACGCCGGCTCTCGGCTACGGCACTGTGGTCCGGATCTACCGTCCCGAGCGGCCGTCCTGCACCCTCGAGCGCCAATATCATAGGAATCCAACTAACGGCAACGCGGGGGCGTCGTGAAGATCGTTCGGAATGCTGGGGCAGAGCGGGTGGCCGATGTCGCACGCGGCGCTCTCTCGCCCGGCTGCCGGCTGGACCTGGCCACCGCAGAGCTGTCGCTGTTCGCCTTCGAAGCGCTCGCCGACAAGCTGACCAGCACGGACGGTACGCGCGTCATCCTGCCGAGTCCCAACTCCGACCTCGCACTCCAAGGCGGAACGGCCGATCGGGCGGCCCGCAATCGCCTGCAGACCCATTGGCTGGCACGACGGTGTGCCGACTGGATTGAGTCGACTGACCTGCGGCGGGCCTCGGGCACCGTACCGCAGGGAGCCCTCGTTGTGCGGGATGGGGCCGGTACTCCCGTCAACGCGGTGTTCGGCTCGCTTGCCTTCAGCACTGCTGGCCTCGGCCTGACTCCGGGCAACGCGTTGAGCCTCGTCCAGGCGGCCGAGACTCTGGACGAGAGCCGCCAGATCGGTGAATGGTTCGACCGACAATGGCTGACACTCCGGCAGGACGATGACGGCAAGGCGGCGCTTGCGGCGCAGATCCGACAGCTCTCGGCGCGCCGGGACCCACTACAGATCTACGCCCTGATCCTGCGATACCTGTTTGGCGAGCGCGAACTGGACGAAGAAACGATCGTCCGATCCGCGACCGGCATTCGCGACACTGTCGTCTGGAAGAAGCTGTTCAAGTTCCAGCGGGACGGCGTGGTTGGTGCCATCGACAAGCTCAACCAGTACGGCGGCTGCATCATCGCTGACAGCGTGGGCCTCGGGAAGACGTTCGAGGCGCTGGCGATCATCAAGTACCACGAGCTGCGCAACGATCGCGTCCTAGTGCTCTGCCCGAAGCGCCTGCGGGACAACTGGACCCTGTACAAAGCCAACGACCGGCGAAACGTCCTCGCGCCGGACCGTTTCAACTACGACGTGCTCAACCACACAGATCTGTCGCGCGACGGTGGGCATTCGGGCGATATTGACCTCAGCCACGTCAGCTGGGGTAACTACGATCTGGTCGTCATCGACGAGTCGCACAACTTCCGCAACAAGCTTGCGCCTCGGCAGGGCGGCGAGACGCGCTACGACCGCCTCATGCGAAAGATCATCCAGGAAGGCGTGAAGACTCGCGTTCTAATGCTCTCGGCGACGCCGGTGAACAACCGCCTTGCCGACTTACGCAATCAGATCGCCTTCGCGACGGAAGGCAACGACGAGGCCCTGGCGCCCCACGGCATTGCCAGCATCGAGGGCACCACGCGCCTCGCCCAGACGCAGTTCAATCGCTGGCTTGCTCTCGATGAAAAGGAGCGGACGCCCGGGCAGCTGATCGAGATGCTGGGCTTCGACTACTTCACGCTCCTTGACCTGCTCACGATCGCGCGCTCTCGAAAGCACATCGAGCGCTACTACGGGACCCAGGAGACTGGCCGGTTCCCAGATCGGCTGAGGCCGATAAACATCAAATCCGAGGTGGACAGCGCGGGGGAATTCCGCCCTATTCGCGAGATCAACCGCGAGATCAGGCGACTCCACCTGGCCGCCTACGCGCCTCTGAAGTACGTCCTGCCGGGCCGGATGGCGGCCTATGACGCCAAGTACAGCACCCAGATCCGCGGCGGCGAGAGCGTCTTCCGCCAGGCCGACCGCGAAGAGAGCCTGATCCACCTGCTCCGTGTCAACGTCCTGAAGCGCATGGAAAGCGCGGTCAGCTCCTTCTCCCTCACGGTCGAGCGCCAGCTCCACGACGTGGAAGACACGCTATCCAAGATCGAGGCGAGTGAAGTCCAGATCGACGAGCTGGATATCGCCGACGTGGACATCGACGATCCGGCTTTCGAGAGCCTCCTGGTTGGCCGCAAGGTCAAGGTCCTGCTGGGAGACTTGGACCTCGTGCGCTGGAAGCAGGACCTGATCGAGGACCGCAACCGGCTCATGGCGTTGGTGGACGCGGCTCGGCAAGTGGACACCGCCCGCGACGCCAAGCTGGCCCACCTCCAGGAGGTCATCGCCGGGAAGATCGCGCACCCTATCAACCCAGGCAATCGCAAGGTCATCGTTTTTACGGCCTTTGCCGATACCGCTCGCTACCTCTACGAGCGCCTGTCCCCGTGGGCGAGGGCGACGTACGGCATCGAAAGCGCCCTCGTGACTGGTTCCGGCACGAACCAGACGACGCTGCCGGGGCTTCGCCGCGACCTCGGCTCCATCCTGACCGCGTTCGCCCCCCTCTCCAAGGAGCGCCCCGCGGAACTGGCCGCCGAAGGTGAGCTGGATCTGTTGATTGCCACGGATTGCATCTCCGAAGGCCAGAACCTTCAGGACTGCGACTGGCTGATCAACTACGACATCCACTGGAACCCCGTCCGAATCATCCAGCGCTTCGGCCGCATAGACCGCATCGGGTCTCCGAACAAACAGATCCAGCTCGTCAACTTCTGGCCGAACATGGAGCTAGAGGAGTACATCAACCTCGAACAACGCGTCAGCGGCCGGATGGTCCTTCTCGATGTCTCCGCAACGGGCGAGGAGAACCTGATCGAGCAGCAGTCCGGCAACCAGATGAATGACCTGGAGTACCGCCGGAAGCAGCTGCTCAAACTCCAGGACGCGGTCATCGACCTCGAAGACCTCAGCACCGGCGTGTCGATCGCGGACCTGACGCTTACGGACTTCCGGATCGACCTGGCCGAGTTCGGTCGCGCGCACGCGGGCATGCTGGAGAGCCAGCCCCTGGGGATCTTCGCAGCGACCACCACCACCGAGGCGGAGATCTCGCCCGGGATCATCTTCTGCCTCCGGGCGGAAGGCCAGTGGGCCGAGCGACTGGCCGACACCACATACCCACTGGCGCCGATATACCTGGTACACGTGGGCGACGATGGCGCGGTCGTTCTTCCATACACGCAGGCCAAACGGATCCTGGACCGGCTCAAGCGCCTGTGCGTGGGCAAGGAGCTGCCGGACGACCCTGCGTATGCCCGGTTCGAGCGCCAAACGAGGCAGGGCGTGGACATGAAGGCCGCACGAGATCGGCTCGCCGCCGCAATTGGCTCCATCGCCGGCACGTCCGAAGAGCGCGCCGTCGCCAGCCTCTTCACGCCCGGCGGGACCCACGCGCTGAAAGGCGAATTCGCCGGCATGGACGACTTCGAGGTGCTCGCCTTCCTGGTCGTGATGCCGGAGGCGGCGACATGAACGCGGCCGACGCAATCGCGGCCCTTGAATTGCCGCCGGCCGCACGCCTCGACTCCCGGGTTGCCAAGAAGCTGCTCACGGAGAACGCCGCGTCTACCGCTGCCGACCGCCGGGCAGTCAACGAGCAAGTTGAGGAGTTGGTGTGGGTGGCCGCCCTCAAACCGAACACCATCGGGGTGCCGGCCTACTCGGACGCGGAGCGCGACTATCCGGAGCTTGAGGTTCTGCATCTGGCTGCGCGGTCAACCGCAAAGACGGGGCGATTAGTCGACCTGGTCCACCGCTCAATCCCGTACCCGATCCTGCTGATCGTGACCGAGGGCGGCGCCGTCGCTCTCTCGACTGCTCACAAGCGGCGATCCTTGGGAGAAGGCGGCAAGGTCGTGCTGGATGGCGACCGAGTGGAGGTCCGCCTCGATGAGACGGGCGATGCGCGGTGGCTGCCGGCGTTTGGGGACGCGCTCGCGCTCGTGAACCAGCCGCGGACCTCCATGCTCTCGTTGTATCAGGGCTGGGTAGATACGCTGGTCGCATTGATTGCGGCTCGCATCACCGGGACGTTCACGGTCTTGCCCTCCGCCGGTGATCCCGGCGCGCGACACGCAGCCACCACCGAGTACGCCCACGTTGCAGCGGAAATGGCGCGCGTCCGGTCGCTCGCGGTGCGAGAAACGCAGATGCCGCGCCAGGTTGAACTCAACGCTGAACTTGGTCGCCTTCGGGCAGCCCAGGAAGCAGCTCGCGCCAAGCTCGCGTGAGCTGCGGGCGCTCTTTATGCGGATCTTAGGAATGTTATCCTGGCAGCATAAACTCCAAAGAGGCGACCGATCCAGCCATGAACCCGGCCACGAACCCATTCGCCCCCGGCGCCGGAACGCCGC
>JAYVMQ010000209.1:0-13417 GCA_043758855.1 Chloroflexota bacterium | reverse complement strand
GTTTGGTCGGGCGCTTTAGATTCCCGCGCGAGCGCGGCCGTCCTGCCGGGAACGCTCGCCACAAGGCCGATGTGGGCTCGCCTCGTCGTAGAGGGCGGGGTGAGCGACTCCGGCTAGACTGCGCCCATGCGCATCGTTTCATTACTTCCATCAGCCACCGAGATCATCTGCGCTCTGGGCCTGCGGGAGCAGCTCGTCGGCGTGAGCCATGGCTGCGACTACCCGCCGGAGATCGAGGGAGTGGCCTTAGTGACGCGGCCCGCCGGTGCTTTCGGGTCGGCGGCGCCGAGCGCATCCGTGGCGCCCGGCGCATCCCTGGCGCCCGGCGCATCCGTGGCGACCGGCGCCGGCGGCGCAGCTTCCGGCGCGAGACCGGATGACGAGCTGGCTTCGGCCGAATTGATTCGCGAGGCCTTGCGCGCCTGCAGCCCTGACCTGATCCTCATGCGTGAGGACGGAGCGGGGCCCGGGTCACGTCAGCTTGAGGCGGTGCTGATCGGGGCCGATGTCTCGCCCACGATCGTCTCGCTGGATCCAATCAGTCTCGAGGGCATCTTCCACTCCATAACCACGATCGGGGCCATGACTGAGACGGAGGATGACGCGATCGAACTGGTCGAAGCTCTGCGTGAGGATCTCGGTGAGCTGGAGCAGCAGGTCTTGGCCCGTCATGACCAGGGCCTGCGGCCCAAGCGCGTCGTGGTTCTGCAAGGGTTGATGCCCCTTATCGCCAGCGGCCGGTGGGTCCCGGAGCAGGTTCGTCGCTCGGGCGGGTGGGATCTTCTGGGGCGTGAGGGAGAGCCCGCCGCGCCAACAAGCTGGGAGGCGATCCTCGAAGTCGATCCGGAGATGCTGATGTTCGCCCCAGCGGGCCTGACGCTTCGCGAGGCCAAGGCTGAGTTTGCGCGGCAGGAGAGGCCCGAGTTCTGGCACGATCTGGAGGCGGTGCGCCGCGGCCAGGTCTTCATCCTCGATCCGATCTATTTCAGCAGGCCCGGGCCGCGAGTCATCGACGGTGTCGGCATGCTGGCCGAGATCTTCGATCCGGATGCCTTTATCGACACGTCGCCGCCGGCCAGCTGGACGCCGGTCTTCGAGTGATCGAGAGGTTTTCACGGGCGACGCCACTCGACGACAGCGTCGATTCGGAGATGGTCCGCTACTACGCCGCCCGAGCCGACGAATACGAAGACTGGTATCTGCGCCGTGGCCGCTACTCTCATGGCGAGGCCCACGACAAAGCCTGGCGTTCTGACCTGGAGGCCGCCGCTGCCTGGCTGGCGAGCCGTCCGTTCGAGGGTCGTATCGTCGAGTTGGCCGCGGGAACGGGCTGGTGGTCGCCGCTGCTGGCGGCGAAGGGGAAGCTCACGCTGTACGACGCTGCGTTTGAGCCGCTTGCGAAGGCCAGGCGGGGGCTGGAGGAGGCCGGGTTGCATGCCGAGGTCGAGATCAGGGACGCCTGGGCCGAACCCGACCGCGCCGTAGACGGGCTCTTCGCCGGTTTTTGGGTCAGCCACGTTGATCGATCGCGTCTGCCCGAGTTCCTGGGCCTGGTGGCTCGATGGCTCGTGCCTGGAGGGCTGTTCGCCTTCATCGACTCGCGCTCGGATCCCGAGTCGGGCGCCCGGGATCACCGACCGCCGCAAGATGATGTCCAGACTCGCCACCTTGGCGACGGCTTCAGCTTCCGCGTCCGAAAGGTCTTCTACGAACCGGCCGACCTGGAGGCCGCCCTCTATGGGGCCGGCTTCAATCAGATCGAGGTCATCACAACCGAGCGCTTCTTTCTGCTGGCCTCTGCCCGCCGGAGGTAGGCCGTGCCGGGGGAGGGCGTCGGATTGCCCCATACGGGTGGGCGTCCATCCGCCGCCGCGTCATTTCTGCTCAGCGACGCCCGGGGCAGCACTAAGTGGATGTTATGGGGGCCGGCGGGGTGTCTGTTGATCCAGGCGGGTTTGAACTCGCGGTTGTCACGTTTCGGTGAGCAGAGTCTGCTCTCGCAGTCTGGCACGAGGGGCCAGATCGACACGGAGCGCTACCCCGGGCGACGTTGAGTGGCGAATCGGCCGTTTTGGAGGCCTAGCGCAACCCCGGGCGTCGTTGAGTGAAAACCGCCGCAGCTTAGCCGTGCAGAAGCGCCAACCTAGCCGCTTTGCAAATCTCCGACTCGCGCGCTCTGATTTCAGGATTTGTTCAGCCACCAAGGCGACTATCAGTTTCAGCTTCCTCCCTCTCCTCCCTTCCTCTTCGGGCAGACGAGATCAACGGCCGATCGCCTTCCTCCCAAGCGATCGGCTCTCGTCTTTAAACGGTGGTGTGACGCGGCGAGCTCCCGTTGTGGGTCTGGCGCGGATATCGTCGCCCGCCGGGCATTTCCCCCGCCGGGCATTTCCCCCGCCGCCTGCCGACGAAGCCCAATTTCGCGCGAACGCAGCCTTCGCGAGCCCGTATCCGAGCCTATACTCGCCCGCATGTCGTCCCTTTCGAACCGAACCGTCGCCACCGTCGGCTCTGGCGTCATGGCCGAGTCGATCATTGCCGGCCTCCTCCGCGGGAAAATCGTGGAACCCGGCCAAATTGTCGGCAGCGAGCCTCGGGTAGATCGACGCGAGGAACTTTCCCGCCAATACGGCGTGCGCATGGTCGCCTCTAACTCTGAGGCGGTCGATGGCGCAGATGTCGTTCTTCTGACAGTCAAGCCGCAGACGCTGACCAAGGTCGGGCATGAGCTGGCCGGTCGCCTCAAGCCGAGTCAGCTAGTCGTCTCGATCGTCGCCGGTGCGACCTGCAAGGTGCTGACGAGCCTGCTCGATCACCGCCAGGTCGTTCGGAGCATGCCAAACACGCCGGCCCAGATCGGGCGCGGGGTCACCGTCTGGTATCCGACGCCAGAGGTGACGGAGGAGCAGTGCGATCAGGCCCGCGTCATCCTGCGGGCCCTCGGGACCGAGCTGCAGGTGGAAGACGAGCGCTTCGTTGAGATGGCGACCGCGGTCAGCGGCACCGGCCCGGCGTATGTCTTCCTCGTCATGGAAGCGCTGATCGACGCGGCGGTCCACCTCGGCTTCCCGCGCCACATCGCCCACGACCTGGTCATCGAAACGCTTGAAGGCAGCACGGCCTTCGCCAAGGCAACGGCCCAGCACCCAGCGGTGCTGCGAAACATGGTGACCTCGCCGGGCGGGACCAGTGCCGCGGCCATCCACGAACTCGAATCGGGGCGGCTTCGCACTGTTCTGTCGGAGGCGGTTTGGGCCTCCTACCGGCGGACGTTGGAACTCGGGGCTGACCTCGAGAAGGGCCTCGGGCTTGACGAAGGCCAGAGCGACGGCGCACCGGCGACGGCCGACAGCGCAGCAACGGAGGGCCGCCCACCCAAGGCTCGGACTCAACGCGGAGGCCAATAACCGTGGCCGGATATTCGGAGTCAACCATCGTGCCTTCTCGCGGTCTCCTGGCGATCTTCGCCCACCCCGACGACGAGAGTTACGGCGCGGGCGGTGTCATGGCTCTGGCTGTGGCGTTCGGCAACCCGGTCTGGGTGCTGTGCGCGACCAACGGCGACCAGGGAGGTCGACCGGGCGAAGTTGAGGTTGACCACTCCTTCGACCCTGAGATCCGGCGCGAGGAGTTGCGCTGCGCCTGCCAGGCACTCGGCGTCGCCGAGCCGATATTCCTGGGATACCGAGACTCGGGCATGGAGGGTTGGGGCGCCCCAGAAGGCGCATTCAGCCTCGCCCCCCAGGATGAGGCCGTGGATCGGTGCCTGGCCGTGATTCGCCGGCTCCGGCCGGCCGTGATCGTGACTTTCGACCCGGGCGGCGTGTACGGCCACCCCGACCACACCAAATGC
Source organism: Chloroflexota bacterium (assembly GCA_043758855.1). GTDB lineage: Bacteria > Chloroflexota > Limnocylindria > Limnocylindrales > CSP1-4 > Fen-1039. The sequence goes on along the minus strand of JAYVMQ010000209.1, from coordinate 9,564 downwards.
TCAACCGTCGCAACTGAGGCCTACCGGCAGGCGGCAGCGGAACCGGGCGGGCCGGTGGCCCTCTACCACCAGGCGCTGCCACGTTCCGCGATTGCGGGTATGCGGGCGGCTCAGGAGGAGGAGCGCCGGCGCTCCGGCGATACCACGCCCCCGACCGAAGACGACATTCGCCAGAGCGAGGCCTTCGAGAAGCTGGCCCGGCCTGACGAGGAGATCACGACGATCGTCCCGCTCTCCTCCGTTCTGGAGCGCAAGATCGCGGCCCTGGCATGCCACGACAGCCAGATGCAGGGTCGTCGCTGGGAGGACCCGGAGACGCGCGGCCAACTCGAGCAGATGTTCGGGCGGGAGACGTTCGTGCGGGTGGACCCGGTCATGGCGCCCGGAGAGCGCGAGAACAGGTTCATCGCATTGGAGTGGGGCGGGGAATGACCGTGTCGCACCGCGGGGCGGCCGAGAATAGGGTCGGCGCGTTGGTCCGCCGATCTCGGGCGGTCCTCGAGTCGAACCGCGGCGTCGAGAGCGGTCGCGGCCGGCGGCTTTTCCGCGATGGCCTGACCGTGGAGCAGGCCGCAGCAGTCGATTCGCCGCGCGAGTTCCGTCTCTCGCCGGACGGGCGTCGCATCGCATTCACGGCCGAGGCCGGGGGCGCTCGCCAGATCTTCCTGATGCCGATTCGCGGAGGCTACCCAGAGCAGCTGACTGCCGCGGAGAAGCCGGCCGCTGATCCTCAGTGGTCGCCGAACGGCCGCCGAATTGCCTTTGTACGAGGCGAAGCGATCTGGATGATTGAAGTGGAGGGGTCCCACCAGGCCCTCGTCACGCAGCATCCGGCCGGCAACCGCTCGCCCCGTTGGTGCGCCGATGGCCATCAGATCGGGTTCATCTCGCGCCGCCGCGGCTGGGATCAGCTGTGGATCGTGGATGCGCCCGTGCCCCGCCGCGGCCGCCCGGCTACGCGGCCCCGCTCGCCCGAGCCCACTCCACTGACTGCGCCCGGCGTCGACATCGACGATTTCGTCTGGTCGCCGGACGGTCGCCATATCGCCATGACGTCGCAGCGGCTGCCGGACCTTCTCACCTCGCAGATCCACACCCTGGACGTGGCTACCGGTCGCGAGCACCTCATCGCCGGCGAGGACGCCTGGGAGACGGGCCCGCGCTGGTTGCCCGACGGCTCCGGGCTCCTCTTCATCTCAGACAAGGACGGCTGGTTCCAGGTCGTTCGCGTCTTGCTTGACGGCACGATGCGGGAGGTCCTGACAACCGGCCGACGCGAGCACGGGGAGCCCGGCGGCGGCTGGGGCTACGCCCCGCTCGCCTCGCCCGACGGCCGGCGCTTCGTCCACATCGAGATCCGAGACGGGCTTGTGGATCTGGTTGTCCGCGACCTGGCGGTCGGCCACCCGACCGAGGGCGACCGCGGCGCGTTGGCCGACGGCCCGCGCCCACCCGACCGCGGCGCGTTGGCCGACGGCCCGCGCCCACCCGACGGCCCGCGCCCACCCGACGGCCCGCGCCCACCCGACGGCCCGCGCCCACCCGACGGCCCGCGCTCGGCTGTCGTCAGCCCATTCGAAGGCGTCTGGATGGCGGCCGTCTGGCTGCCGGATTCGTCGGCCCTTCTCGCCGTCGGCAAGAGCGACCGCATGCCCGAGGACCTGTGGCTGCTGCCAATGCCGGAAGCCGCCGCGGAGGGGGTGCGGCCCCGCCAGCTGACTCACTCTCTGCCGACCGTCATTGACACGGCCCACTTCTCCGCCGGCACGCGCGTCGTCTTTCAGGCTCGCGACGGGCTGACGATCGAAGGGACCCTTTACTTGCCCGCGAGCGCTGTCGCAGAAGAGGCGGCCTGCGTTCCGTGCGTCATCCACTCGCACGGCGGCCCGACTCACCAATCCTTGCGCGATTGGTTCCCGTTCCGGCAGCTGGTCGTGGAGCAGGGCATGGCCTTCCTCTCGGTCGACTTCCGCGGGTCCACGGGCTATGGCCGCGCGTTCCGTTGGGCTAACCGGGGGGAGTGGGGCCACGCCGACGCCTTCGACGTCATCGATGCCGGTCATTGGGCGGCCTCCCAACCGTGGTGCGATGGCCGGTTAGCCCACTACGGGGCCTCATACGGCGGCTACATGACGCTCTGCGTCCTGACCGAGGAGCCGTCACTTTGGAGGGCCGGTGTCGACCTGTACGGCGACTCGGAGATCGCCGAGAGCTATCGCCACGGCGACCGGCCCGGTCGGATCGATTTGGAGCGGATGATGGGCAAGCCGGACGACCCGAAGGCTGCACCCTCGTTTCGCCGGGGCTCGCCGCTGTACCGGGCGGAGCACATCGAGGCGCCACTGCTCATCCTCCACGGCCGCAAAGACAAGCGCGTCGCGCCGCTGATGACCGAGAAGATCGTCGAGGCACTCGAGATCGAGGGCAAGCACTACCAGGTCCATTGGTATGACGACGAGCAGCACGGCTGGCAGAAGCGCGAGAACCGCCGCGACGCCTGGAAGCGCAGCCTGGACTTCCTCAAGCGCCACCTGCTGGAGCAACCGGAGGAGGAGTAGCGGGCCCGGCGCGGCAGGGCCCTCGGCTCGCAACGGCCCAATCGCCTGACGCCTGTTTCCGACCGGCGATGTAGGCTGAGGACGTGGCTGATCTTGTGGTTGAGTTGCTTACCACCGAGGACTGTTCGCACCTGGAGCAGGCTAGGCGCGACCTCGAGAGCATCCTGCGGACCGGCATCATCGAAGTCCCGATACAGCTGATCTTCGTCACCAGCCCGGATGACGCCGAGTTCCTGGGTTTCCAGGGATCGCCCACGATCCGGATCAACGGCGACGACGTGGTGCCCCAGCCAGAACTTCCAGTTGCACTCGCCTGCCGGGTCTACCGCGACGCGGACGGCCGGACGCTCGGCTCGCCCCCGATCGATTCAATTAGAGTTGCCATCGACTCCCACCGCCGGGGTCGGCTCGAAGAGTTCCAACGCGACGAGGCGGCCAAGGTCGCCGAATTCGCCCGCGCGACCGAGGGGGACGATCTCGAGGAACTCGCGCGCGCGGCCGATGCGGCCGATCTAGCCCGATCAGCCGGCCCAGCCGGCGAAGCGGGGTCGGCCGATGCCGCCCAGCTCGCCCGCGAGGACGAGGCCGCCCAATCCTCAGCTGAGTCCGAAGGGATGCCGCCACAGGCCTGAACGATGGAGTTCGCCGCGAACCTGCGAGTTCTGCCGACTCGGACGATGCGGTCGGTGCTGATTTGGCTGTCCCACCGGCGGTCGCTTGCTCGGACCGCTGTCCGCAGCCCGCTGGCGCGGTCCTTCGTGGCGCGCTTCGTCGCCGGGGAGACGCTTCAGGCCGCGCTGCCAGCGATCGCCGAACTCAAACGCGCGGGGCTCCGGACAACCGTGGACGTGCTGGGCGAATCCGCAACCTCCGCCGTGGACGCCGCGGCTGCCGTGGACCGATACCTGGTCACGATTGCCGCTCTATCCGAGCGCGGCCTGGACGCCAACGTCAGCCTCAAGCTGACCCAGTTGGGCTTGGAGATAGACCCCGCGATTTGTCTGGCCAACGTGGTGCGGGTCATCGAGGCACTCCTAGCCGTGGATGGCTTCGTCCGCTTCGACATGGAGGACCACACCAGGACCGACGCCACGCTCGAGATCTGGCGGGTGGCCCGCGAGGTGTACCCGAAGGTCGGCGTCGTCATCCAGGCCGCACTACGCCGAAGCTCCGCGGATGTGGACGCGATAATCGCCGTCGGTGGGCGGGTCAGGCTGTGCAAGGGCGCTTACGACGAACCGGGCAGCATCGCCTATCGAACCAGAGTCGCCGTCGATGCCAACTACGCCCGGCTCATGGAGCGGTTGCTGCTTGCGGACGTCTATCCGGCCCTGGCCACCCACGACCCGAGGCTTATCCGCAAAGCCATCGCCATCACCGAGCGGGAAGGGATCGGCCGCGACCGGTTCGAGTTCCAGATGCTCTACGGCGTGCGCCGCGATCTACAGCGGACGCTGATCAGCCGCGGCTACTCGGTCCGGATCTATGTCCCTTACGGCGGGGAGTGGTATCCGTACTTCATGCGCCGCCTTGCCGAGCGCCCCGCGAACGTGGCTTTCATGCTGCGGGCGATCTTCAAGCGATAAAGGCGCGGTGAGGGTCAAGTTCTGGCCGCGGCCTCGGCGTCCAGCGCAGCGGCCAGCTGCTTGCAGTGCTCCTCGATGTGGTCGGCGAGCATGACGTCCACGATTTGCCGGACGGTCATCTCTCCCCGCGACTTGTGCAGGCCACGTCGGGCGGCCTGGCGCTCGTCGAGTTCGAGCAGGCGGCGGAGGACCCGCTCGAGCGAGTTGTCCAGGCGCGCGTAGAGTTCGAACATCGGCAGGGTTCGATCCCGATCGACTGTGAGCATCCGGACCAGGTCGGCCGGCGTCCGCCCGAACGGGACCGGCTCGATCGGGCCGGCGATGATGCGCTCGATCTCGCCCAGCCAGTAGGGGAGCATCTCGACGGTGTGGGCTAGAACCTCGCTGGCGACCCACTCGCGGCGGCGGGGCAGATCGTCTGGTGGCGGCGCGCTCCGTTCGATTCGGCTGCGCATCCGGACCAGGTTGTCGCGCGCGGTGCGCATCCGTTCGACCTGGGCATGCAGGGTCGCCATGTGTTGGCTGTGCTCCCGTGGGGTGCCGTGGGCGGTTGCCGGCCCCCTCTGCTGAAACGTAGTCTACGGCTCTTCGAGGATGATCGGCCGAGCTTCCGCCGGAGTGGCGAACTGGGCCAGCAGGACGCCGGCCATGACGATCGCCGCGCCGACGCCTCGGATCGGTGAAAAGGCCTCGCTCAGGAAGGTGACGCCGAGCAGGATTACCACGATCGGCTCCACCGTGGCCATGAGTGAGGCCTGGGCCGCGCCAATCCTCGCGGCGGAGGCGTAGAAGGCCTGGATGGCGATTGCGCCGGCGAAGACACCGATGCCGGCCAGACCGGGCCACGCGGCGGCGGGCACGTTGGAAGGCAGGGCCGGAGTGCGCGTCACGAGACAGAGCAGGATCGTTACCATCCAGGTGCCGGTCATCATCACCGCGCCGGCGACAGGCGGTGGAACCTCGGCGCCCTTGCCTCGTGATCGCATGTCGGCGGTCTGCCCAGGCCGCTCGCCGGCCATCCAGGCCGTCAGCACGATGTAGACGGCGTAGGCGACGGGCGAGAGCAGGGCCAGCACGATGCCGCTCTGGTCCGTCTGCGATTTGATGGCCCCGACAGTCAAGGCCGTGCCAAGCAGGACGATGGCGAGCGATCCCCAGGCCAGCCTGCCCTCAAACCTGTAGCCGAGGCGCAACGAAAGCACGGCGACCAGGGCCGGGTAGGCGCTCATCAGTAGGGCCACGAGTGAAATATCGATCTTTTCGATGGCCGCGTAGTAGACGCTGGCATTGACGACAAAGAAGGCGCCCGTTAGTAACAGGCGGCCGATGGTCCGGCGGTCGAGGTTCTTGAGGGCGGCTCGGGCGCGAGGCTGGACCATGAGCCAGGCCCAGCTGACCGCCGTGGCGAACATGAAGCGCCACATGAGCATCGCAATCCAGCCCACGCCGGCCGGGAACACGTAGCCCTTGAAGAAGAGCGGTCCGGTGCCGTAGGCGGCCCCTGCCAGGGCGCCCAGGCCGATGCCAACGATTCGGCGGCGATCCATCCCGGAAGGCTATCAGGAGTCTGCGAGGTACTGATGGGTCCAACTCAACCGGGTAGCTACTGCCACCACGCAGGGTTGTCACAGGAAGCGCGCGGTGCTGACGGCACGCACGATGCCCCATCGAACTACGTACTGAGTACCGTCACGGCGGTACGAGTGAGTCATATGCCTCCCTAAGTCCCGCCCCTAGCATCGGCAACATCAAAGCGGTCGGACGACCGCGAAGCCAGAGGCCGGATGCGATGAATGGGGCCCGCGAACGCTGCCCTCTCTGCGATAGGCGCCTGGTGAGCACGCGTTACGACACGACCTTCCGACTGCCCGATCGAACCGAGCGCCTCTGCTTCGGCATTCCCGGCGGCCTGTGCGAAGACTGCCACCAGCTGTACATCGACCCAGAACTGATCGAGCTGCTCGATTTGGGTCAGGGCCGCTGCGTCTTCGCGATCGAGAGCGATCTCGTCCTGCAGGAACAGGCCTGGTCCAGCGCCGACTGACCCGGCGCGTTTCGCTCATCTCCGGCCGTGTCCGCGCCGGTCGTTGGCGCCCCTGAGCGGCGTCCGGCAGGTTGCTTTGGCCCCGCGCGTAGATCCGGAAACCGGTGAGGCCAAACGGCGCGGCACTGCATCTTCGGGCCCGGTCCGATGTGCCGGTCGGCGCGACCTAACTGTGTGCCGATGTGGCCGGTTGGAACGCCGAGTAGAATCGCGTTTCCGGCTCGCCGCGGACGCGCCGCTCGTCTAACTTTTGTGCCCCATGCCTGTCGAATTGGGGGAACCGCCGATGACCGATAGTCAAGATCCTTGGTACGCTGGCGCTGCGGGATGGACGCAGCTCTCCACGGCGTTCCTGCGGTTGGAGCTCGTCAAGCCAGATCCGGACTTCCGGTCGCTGGCCGAGCAGATGGCGGCCTATGCCGCCGCGGAACGCCACGCGGTGTGGGTCGAAGTGGCACAGTCGGCGTCGTCCCGGGCAGCCCGGACAAGGGCATACGTTGAGGCGCTGCACAACGATCCAGATCCCGCATCTGTCGCCTGGGGCTGGCTCGACGGTGACTTCGACCTGATGGACAAGGTCGAGCACGTCGTCGGCCCGGCCGATGCCCGGACTCTGGCCACGGTCGAAGGACTGCGCGAGCGTCTGGGCTCGATCGTCGAGGCGGGCGGCCGCGACCTCCCGGTAGCCACCGAGACGGCAGCGCCGGAGCAGCCGGCCATGGTTGCCGCGCCGATGGCCGCACCGATGGCCGCACCGATGGCCGCGCCGATGGCCGCGGCGAGCTTGATGCTGGAACAACCGGCTCCGGCCCCAGCGCAAGCCGAGCCGGCTGCGCAATCGCCCGCCGCCCCCACCTGGTCGCCCACCCATTTCGTGCCCATGGGCGGTCTACCGGCCTGGGACTACCCCGACCCGAATCGTCAGCCGATCGCCGTTCTCAACGCCAGGCTTGGGCTCGTGGTGGAAGCGGTCGCCGGGGATTGGGCCCTCGTTCGGGCGGTCAACGGATGGCGAGGCTGGGTTGACGGTCGCCGGTTGACCGGACCAGCCTGACCCGTTTCCACAGGCCGTCAGTGGCGGCGATCGGTGGATCAGGTCTTTCGTGAGGCCGACTCGGACTGGCTCGCGCCGGCTATGAAGGCGAGGGTCTCAGGCATGGTGCGGATCCCGTCGTAGGCCCCGAGAGCGGTCACACAGCAGGCGGCGACCGCATTCCCCAGGCGGCCCGACTCAGCGAGGTCGCGCCCGGACAGAACTCCGGCGAGGAAACCCGCGCACCAGGCATCGCCTGCTCCCGTCGCGTCGACCGCAGTCACCGGGAACGCCGCCACGGTGACCTCCTCGCCGCCCGGGCCGCGCAGGTAGCAGCCGCCCTCGCCGAGCTTGATCCCGACCGTGCCCACGCCCCGGTCCTGGAAGGAGCGGGCCATCGCGCGAGGATCCGTCAGCCCCGTGATGTCCTTCGCCTCGTCGTAGCTCGGCAGGAAGTAGTCGAGCAGCGGGAGGCACGGTGCGACCTTGTCGGAGAGCCGCCCGGTAGCGTCCCAGACGGTGTCGAGAGCCGTCAGCATCCCGCAGTCTCGGGCATGCGCGAGGGCGCTGGCGGCCGACCAATCGAACCGGCCGAGAAGCCCGAACTGGGCCACGAAGAAGACCCGGGAGCGGGCCGCCAGCGACCAATCGATGTCGGTGGCGTCGAACGTCCCCATGGCGCCCAGGGTGTGGAGCATGCAGCGCTCGCCGCCGGGGAAGACGAAGACCATGCTGGCCGATGTCCCGGTGTCGGTCGCGGCCAGGCCCGCGACGTCGATGCCGCGCCCGACGAGTGTTCGGACGAGGAAGTCGCCGAGACCGTCACGCCCGATCCGGCCGATGAGGCGGGCCGGGATGCCGAGACGAGTGAGCGCGCTGGCCGAGTTGACCGCGCAGCCGCCGGGCGCGAGCCGCATCTCATCGACGAGCTCTACCCGACCGGGGTTCGGCATCACCCCCACGGGGCGGGCCAGGATGTCGGCTACCGTCCCGCCGATGCAGGTTACGCCATCCATCTGACTCCTCCCGCTATGCCAGCTCGGCCAGCGCCGCGTCGAGATCCCGACGCACCATCGCGACCGTGAGGGCCCGGGTCATCTTGGCCGGGTCTTCGTGCTGCCAGACGTTCCGGCCAATCGTGAGGCCGACCGCTCCCGCCTCGGCGGCCGCGACGACATCGGCAAGCGTTTCCCGCTGGGTCGATCGCTTGGGGCCGCCCAGGATGACGACCGGCACGGGTGATGCTGCGACGATTTCCCGGAAGCGAGCGGGGTTGCCGCCGTACTCGAGCTTGAGGATGTCGGCGCCCATCTCGATCGCCATCCGGGCGCCGTCGGCGTTGAGCTCCGCGCGGGCGTCGGCATCGGCCGGGACGTCCTCGCCCCACAGGTAGGGCTCGATCATCAGGGGCATCTCCCAGAGGCGGCACTGCGCGGCGGCATCGGCCAGGTAGGTTAGGTTGTCGGCCGTCGCCCGCCGGTCGGGATCGCCCATCAGGAGCATCGTCTTGACACAGTCGGCCCCGAGGCGCAGGGCCTCCTCGACGCTGACCTGGGGCACGTGGGCAACGCCCGCCCCCACGCCCCGCTGGCCTCGGTGGATGACGTGATCGAGGCCCAGGACGAGGGCCGGGCTGGTCCGATCGGCGAGGAGATCGGCGCAGCGGCGGGCAAGACCGGCGTTGAGCAGGACGCCGTCCGGCCTGGCGCCGAGGACGGCCTCCAGAATCCGGCGGGGATCGTGGAAACCGCCGGGAACACCGACGATCCCGTGATCCATCGCGACGATGATCGAGACTCCGGTCTGGGAGTCGAAGAGGCGTCTGAAGCGCCGCACCATGCCCGCTGGGGCGTTCGCTTGCATCAAGGTCGTGTCCTCCTTGGCCGGTGCCCGCGAGGGTGTCCGAACTGTCGGGGCGATTCCGGGTCTCGCCCGCCGGCCCCGGCGGGCACGCTCCGGTGCTGGAACTATGACACCTCAGCGGGTTCTGGACAGCCTTCGGCGTATGCTTCGATCGGGTCTATTGAGGACCATGTGACAAGGAGGTCTGAGAACGCCATGTTGACCGCAGTGCAGGTGCAGCAGGCACGCGATCGCGCCGCCGAGATGCTCGCCGCCGCCGGGTTAGTGATCACGCCGTCCGAGCGGGCGGTGATCGAGGTGGTGGACTTCGACCTTGACGACCTCGAACATCTCGGCGTGGAGATGGTCGTCTACGTCAATACGGACCGCGTCTGCGCGAAGGAGTTGATGCTGTTCCCGCACCAGACGTGCGCCGAGCACCGCCACCCGCCGTTCGCCGGCACTCCTGGCAAGGAAGAGACCTTCCGCGTCCGGAAGGGC
>JAYVMQ010000208.1:0-4033 GCA_043758855.1 Chloroflexota bacterium | reverse complement strand
TTCGATCTGCTTGGGGCCGGCATCGAAGGCGATGGTCTTGACCGTCTTGTTACCGGCTTGCTTGAGGCCGGTGGCAACGCCCTCAGCGTTCTGGACGTTGGTCGCGAAGACGCCGGCCAGGTCGGAGTGAGCGGCCAGGGTCGCGGTGGTGATCACCGTGGCGGCTGTCGGGTCGTCGTGGGTGTACTGGACGTCGAGGACTTTGATGTTCGGATGGTTCTTCATCTCGTCGTTGAAGCCCTTGACACGGGCGTCCGTGGTCGAGATGCCGGGGTCGACGTTGACGATGAGGACAGTGCCCTTATCGCCGATAAGGGTGGCCAGAGTCTTAGCGGCCAGCGTTCCGCCGCCCAGGTTGTCTGTGGCGATAGACGAAACGGCGAAGGACGTGTCGTCGAGCTTGGTGTCGACGAACGTGACCTTGATGCCGGCGTCGCTCATTGCCTTGAGCGGCGCTAGCAGGGCCTTGGAGTCATCCGGCGCAACCATGACGCCGTCCGGCTTGGCGGCGGTGACCGAGTCGATGACGGGCTTCTGAACCGTGGCATCCCACTTGTTGCCGCCGGTGATGTTGAGGGTGACGCCTTGCTTGGTGGCCTCAGCCTGCGCTCCGCAGGCCATGGTCACGTAGAACGGGTCTCCGGCGACTCCCTGGATGAGCGTCAGTTTGTAACTCTGCGCAGCCGCGCTGCCGGGGGCGGTCGTTGCGGCCGAGCCCGAGCAGGCGCCTACGGTGATGAGCGCAAGGCCCAGCATCGTGACAGTGCGGATTCTCATGAGCGGTACCTCTCCTATTCGCGTTCCCTTGGGCTGATTGCGCCGGCACCCCGACTATCGGGCGTGCCGTATTACGCACAAGATGGGATCAGCGCCGCTCGCGACGACGTCGGCGCAGCTGGTCGGTATAGACGGCCAGAATGAGAACGGCGCCCACGGCCACGTCTCGCCAGAAGGACTGGAGGCCGAGGATCGTGAAGCCGCTGAAAAGGACCATCGGGATGCAGACGCCGATCGTCGTGCCTACGACGGTCGCTATGCCGCCCACGAGGCTGGTGCCGCCGATGACCACGGCGGCGATTGCCTGCAGGTTGTCGTTCGCGTGTCCAGAGATGGTCGTCGTTGTGAATATGGCCAGGCTCATGAACGCGGCGAAACCGGCCAGGGTCCCGCTCATCGCGTAGACCTTGATCAGATGCCAGTCGACGTTGATGCCGGCTCGGCGGGCTGCCTCCTGGTTGGAGCCGATGGCCAGCGTGTAGCGGCCAAACCTCGTAAAGCTCAGGACAACGGCTCCCGCTATGGCCACGAGTGAGGCGACGATGACGACCAGCGGAATCTTGTCTAGGAAGTACCGGGCGGACCCCATGTCGCCGATGATCGAGGGAATGTAGCGAATGTCCTGGCCATTGCTGAGGATCTCCGCGAATCCCCACGCCATTCCGAGTGTGCCGAGGGTTGCGATCAACGCCGGAACCTTAGCCTTGGCGACCAGAATCCCGTTGAGGATCCCCCAGGCCAGTCCTGAGCCCAGTGCCACGGCCAGCCCAAGAAGGACGACGTCCCAGCCGCTGTCGGTTGGGTTGCGGCCCCCCCAGTTCATGGTTTGGGCGGAAGTCACCCCTGCGAAGAGCATCACGTAGCCCACGGACAGGTCGATGCCGCCCGTCGCCATGACGAAGGTCTCGCCGACGGCGATGACGAGCAACACTGCGACGTTCACGGCCATGGTCCGAACGTTGAACTCGGTCAGGAACTTGCCCGGCGCCAGGAAGTTGAACAACCACATCAAGACGACAAGAAGAACAAGGATCCAGGCGGCGTTGGTGGAGAAGGCTCGGGCGACGACTGAACCGACGCGAGTCTGGCTGAAGGAGTTCCAGCGTTCCGCAACCGAACTTAGCTTGTTCCGGACGGCTTTTGGATCGGACTCCGCGCGGCTGGGCCGGTCGACGGTCATGCCGCTCCCTCCTCAGCGACGCCGCCGGTCATGGCCGAGACAAGCTGCTCGATGGTGGCGCCCTTGCGATCGAAGCGGGCGACGCGGCGGCCGAGCCGAAGGACTTCAATCCGGTCGGCGATCTCGAGGACCTGGCGCATGTTGTGGCTGATAAGGACGGCGGCAATGCCGCGGTCGCGTATGCGCTTTACCGTCTCGAGGACCCGGGCGGTCTGGACGACGCCCAAGGCCGCGGTCGGCTCGTCTAGGAAGACGACCTTGCTGGCCCAGGCCACCGAGCGAGCCACGGCGACGCTCTGGCGCTGGCCACCCGAGAGGTTGGCCACGGCACTTTGGGCGTTCTGGAGATCCACGCCCAGTTCCCCGAACGCTTTGCGAGCCCCCGTCCGCATCGCCCTGTTGTCGAGGAAGCCGAATTTGCCCAGAAGGCCGGGCCTCATTATCTCGCGGCCGAGGTACAGGTTGGCCGAGCCATCCAGGTCGGGCGCGAGGGCGAGGTCCTGATAGACCGTCTCGATGCCAAGCTGCATCGCCTCGAACGGCGAGCTAACGTGGATCTTCTGACCCTCGAGGAAGATTTCCCCTTCGTCCGCCTGCTCGGTCCCGGCGAGGATCTTGATCAACGTGCTCTTGCCGGCGCCGTTGTCGCCGATCAGGGCAACTATCTCGTTGGGGTAGACCTCGAAATCGCAGCCGCGCAGGGCTTCGACATGGCCGTAACTCTTGAAGATGCCGCGCGCTTGCAGCAACGGGTCGGCCATTCGCTCTCCGAGTGAGGTCAGCTACAGCCCCATCGACGCGGCCGTCGCGGTTCGACGGACTCGTTGGGCTTGACCGGGCTCGTCGTGCTGAGACGTTAGGCGCGCGCGTCAGGCTGGCCATCGGGAACCACACGTAGCCGACTACCGATCCGCTGCTCAGTACCCCGGTACGTACCTTCGCGTTAAGTTGCGGTGAGCTGGCGCCGTCATCAGATGCGGCGGGCCGCTACTTCGCCCAGTACCAGGCGCTGTTCCCGGCCACGTCATCGCTCTTCATGAGCATCGAAGTCTGGCTCAGCGCCCGGTCGACATCGGGGCTGTAGAGGAAGACCGTTAGGAGGTCCTGCCATTCGTCGAGGAAGGCGAGCGGCGAGAGAGCACCGTGGATCGACGAAGGGACCGGCCGCATTGTCTTGAACGCCTCCGAGGCACGCTGGTGCAGTGAATCGGGGTATGTGGAAACCGGCACATCCTGGTTGGCCGCGATCGATCCCTTCAGAATGGTGAAGTCGGCCTGGGTCTTGGCGCTTACGAGGTTGAGGAGCCAATCGGTCGTGGCGTCCGGGTGCTGGATCGCCCTGGGTCGCGTGAAGGTGTCTATGACCATCAAGAAGACCTCGGCCGGCTTCTGCGGGAAGCCAACGGCCTCCCAGTTCGTGCCTTCGCGATAGCCCGCGTCGGTGAGAACTGGAGCCGCAAAGTCGCCCAGGACCATCATTGCCACCTTGCCGCTCCCAAGCAGCGACGGCATATCGCTCCAGGTGTCGCTGCCGTGGTCCGGGTACACGTACGGAATGAGCTCGGCAAACTTCTGGAAAGCGGTCCGGATGTGGGGATCGGTCTGGGGATCGAGAAGGCCGGTGTAGAACTGCTCGTAGACATCGGGTCCGGCTACGGAAAGAAGGACGGCGTCGAAGAGGAAGACTGCGGTCCACTTGTCGCGAGTCCCGAGGCCGATCGGGATGATGTTGTGGGCCGCCAGGATCTTCGCATCGGCAATGAGCTCGTCGACGTCTCTTGGTGGATCGAGGCCGAATTGCTTGAGAAGTGGAACGTTGTAGAAAAGCCAGTTGGCCCGGTGGATGCTCACAGGGATGGCCATCTTGTGGCCGTTGAATGTGACCATCTTGCTGAGGACCGCCCGATACTTCAGGTCCAGGTTCTGAGCGGCCCAGATGTCATCCACGTTGTCCAGGTAGCCGCCGTCCACGTAGGTCTTGAGCTCGCCGCCGGCGAGAGACTGGAACGTATCAGGCGGCACGTTGGCAGCAAGCTTGCCCTGCATAACGGTCTTAAGGGTGATGCCCCCACCGCC
>JAYVMQ010000207.1:0-6022 GCA_043758855.1 Chloroflexota bacterium | reverse complement strand
GCGGAAGTGGCGGAAGTGGCGGAAGTGGCGGAAGTGGCGGAAGTGGCGGAAGTGGCGGAAGTGGCGGAAGTGGCGGAAGTGGCGGAAGTGGCGGTGCCCTACACTCCCGCTCATGGTTTCCAGCCTTGGCATCGTTTTGCCCGCGTATAACGAAGAGGGTCGGCTTGGGCCAGCGTTGGACGAGCTGTTCGGCTACCTGTGTGAGGCGGTGGCATCGCTGCCGGCAAGCGTCAGCGTCCTCGTGGTCGACGACGGCAGCACGGACGGGACCGCGGCCCTCGTCAGGGCCCGGCCGGAGTTCGGGGCTGGGGACGCGGCCGTTGCCGACGTCCCTGCCGACGTCCCTGCCGACGTCCCTGTCGCCGCCGCGGCGCCGGCCCGGCCCCGTTGCCCGACGCTAAAGCTGCTGACCGTTCTACACGGCGGCAAGGGCTCGGCGGTGCGGGCCGGGATGCTGGCTGCCGAAGGCGACGTGCTCGTATTCGCCGATGCGGACATGGCCACGCCGCCCGATATGCTGCCACGGCTCGTCGCCGCGCTTCGGGGTGCCGACGTTGCCCTGGGCAGTCGAATTCAGCCCGACGGCTCGGATATGCGAGCCACACAGCCACGCTTCCGACGGCTCATCGGCAAGGTATTTCGCTTTGCCGCGCAGCTGTGGGTGACCGGCCCAGTCCGGGACACCCAATGCGGGTTCAAGGGGTTCACCCGCTCAGCGGCGCGCGATCTCTTCGGCCAACTGCGAATCACGAGCATCGTCTTCGATGTTGATCTGATCTATCTGGCCCGCCGGCGCGGCTACCGGATTGCGATCGTCCCGATCACGTGGGCAGATCGCCGGGGTTCGCGCATGCAAGCTAAACCGGGGCTGGCGCTTCGTGTCGCCTGGGATCTGGTTCGAATTCGCTTCGCCCACCGTGGCGTAAAGCGCCTGGCCGCCGAGAGTACGCGAGGAACGCCGGGCTCATGAGCGCCGCCGAGTCGCCGGCAACCAAACGGTGGCGGCTGACCGAACTGATCGTGCCCGTCGGGTCGGTCGGACTGCTCGTCTTGATGATCGGGCTGGTGCTCGCCTCGGCCGGCAAGACCCTCGGCTACGACTACACGTGCTATGAGGGCGCGGCCCGGCACCTAGTCGACGGGCGGCCCATATACGACAACGCCTTCTCCATCGCGGGCGGCACCTGCCCCGGCACCTATACGTACCCTCCGGCCTTCGCCGTGGCTTTGGTCCCGTGGCTTCTCTTTGGGGGAGCGGCCGCCGGCGCGTGGTGCGTCGCCATGGCCGTGACCTTCCTGGTGGGTGTGGCGTTGCTGCCGGTCCGGCGTGACGTGCGCTGGCTGATCGTCATCGTGGCGGCGCTCGATTGGCCGTTGCTATACGCGGTGAAGCTCGGCCAGGTGGAACCGCTTCTCTTCCTGGCGTTCGCGGCGGCGTGGCGGTGGATGGATCGGCCGTGGGCGGTGGGCGTGGCGACGGCCGTGGGTACGCTCGTGAAGGTGCAGCCGGCGCTGCTCGGCGTGTGGGCTCTGGCCACGGGACGGTGGCGGGCGGCGGCGGTCGCGGTGGGGGTGGGGGTTGCGGTTGCCGCCGCGGCAACGCTCGTCACAGGTCTGGGGGCGTGGGCCACCTATGCCGATCTATTGCGCGGCCTGGGCGGCCAGTTCTCCACGGCCCACAACTTTGCGCCGGGTGCGGTCGCTCATCTGGCGGGCGCGTCGGACGTAGTGGCCGCGGCGGTGCAGCTAGCCTCGGTGGGGCTCGCGGCCGCGGCACTTCTGGCGGCCTGCCGCTGGGCTTCTCCCGTGGCAAGCCTGCAGGTCACGATTGTGGTCAGCCAGCTGCTCTCGTCGCCGCTGCGCGACCATTACGCCGTGCTCCTTCTCCTGCCGGTAGCCTGGCTGGTGAGCCGTGGCCGCAAGTGGGCTGCGTTCATCCCGCTACTCGGATGGATCGCGCTCTTCGCCTCCACCGACGAAGGTACACCGAGCTGGACGGCAGCCGCGAGCATCCCGCTCACGTTCTTCGGGGTCCTGGCGCTACTGCTCTGGGAGGTGTACCGGGAGCGGCAGGATTAAGGAGCGGGGTGGCCTGGCGGCCGCGTTGGAGGCCTAGCGCCAACCTGAATCGGAGATCCTTATCCCCCGCCCGACCAACTCAGCGCATCCGAGTCAGCAATCGCGAACCACTGCTGATGCGTCGCGCAGACCCGGGCGCCCGCTTCCGACGTGCTTGTCGCTAAGCGCCGGAACGTAGCGCCTCGATGACCGCGACCGCTTCGGCCGCCTCGTCCAGGCTCACCGTGTAGCGGCCGCCGGTCAGCGTCCTGATCTCGAGCGCCGGGCCCGTGCGGAAGACGTATCTGCTCCGGTCGAAACTCAAGGCCTCAGGCCGCGCGACGATGACCTGTGCACACTCGATCTCCGAAAGCGAGACGCTCCAACCCATGTTGCTCACCAGCAGGCGGGTCCGCACCTTTACCGCGACGTCGGTGATCGAGATGGTGGCGTGGTCGCCGACGATGACCGCGAATGCCCAGCCTCCGACGGCCAAGAGTTGGAACGGCAGGGGCGAGCCGGGGGCATAGGCCGGAGCGGTCGCCTGCGCCAGAAGGATCACCGCAAACATGATGAGTCCGGTGGTGATGCCTGTGGCCCTGCGCCAGGATCCGTCCGGGGACGTCTCGGCGAACCACGCCGAGCGTAGGCTCGAGGCCGCCTCGCGGCGCAGCCGGCTGGAGACTGCAAGACCGCCGAGATAACGCCCCAAGAACCAACCGGCGAAGAAGCCGCCGAGAATCAGACCAATTCCTGTGAGCGAGCCGAAGGGCATCTGGAACGTCTGCGCATCGAGATTGAACCAAAGCGTCGCCGTCAGCCCGGCGGCATCCATTCCGTAGAAACAGAGCCCGATCGGCAGGACCGTCTCGAGCGCGTAGCGCATACGGTGCGGCCGGGGCAGCGCAACCCAGGCGAGGCAAATGGCGATGCCGATCAGTTCTGACTCCAGCCAGTACGACGTCCCAAAGCCCGCTTGGACCGGGATTCGGGACTCCGTGGTCCAGACCGCGGCGAACGAGAGAGCCACGATCGACACGTAGATCGCGATGAAGACCAGGAGAACCGAGTTGACGGCCAATGCGGAACGGACCCGAGCAATACCAGTGCTCATCGCATCGTCTCCATCAATCTGGCGAGCTGTGCCGTCGTGAGGCCCTGCGCGTCCGCCTCGTTGAGAAGGTCGTGGATCAGAGAGTTGAGGCGAGCGGAAGGTGCTACCCGGCCGCCGGCGACGATCGCACCTCGGCCCTGGCGCAGCTCGAGGAGGCCCTCGTCCCGGAGCTGGCCGTACGCGCGCTGAACCGTGTGCATGTTCACATCTAGCTCCCGCGCCAGATCCCGTGACGGCGGAAGCTTCGCCCCCGGCTTGAGAGCCCCGCCGGCGATGGCGCGACGCACGCACGCCGCTATCTGCCCGTAGATGGGGGCCGAACTGAGAGTATCGATCTCGAACAGCATGATCTACTGATACTAGCTCAATAGGATCTAGTCAAGCGGCCGCCGACCAGGTCGCCCGTGGTCCGTTCTTGGCGGCCGTACCGCTCCGCGGTTCCTAGTTCGCGCCGCAACCACCTGCCAGGCGCGTTCTGGGCGTGGTGATATGCTCGGCCCGTGACCGTCCCCTCGCTTCCCGATAGCGACCCTGCCTGTCCGCGGATCACTGCGCAGGAGTTGTGGCAGGGCGCGCGGCCGCTCGTCCCCGAGGCCGCCGAACCCGCCCCAGCCGCCGAACCCGCCCCAGCCGCCGGAGCCCCTCGATGAGCGCCACCACCGGCGCGAGGCTCGTGGCGCAGCGCCGCGCCTTCGACGACATCCCCGCCGCGGCCTGGGACGCCCTCGCAGATAGCACGCCGTGGGCGTCCCCGTTCTCGCGCCATTGCGTCCAGCGGGCGTGGTGGGATGCGTATGGCGCCACGGCTCACGACCAGACACTCGTCATCGTTGACGAGGCCGCGGCCAACGCCCCCGGCGCCCCGGAGAGGCTCGTCGGGATCGTGCCGCTGATGCATCGCCACGAGCTGGAGCCGGGCGACGTGGCCGCCCGCACCACGCTTCGCCACCAGGCCGGGCCGCCCCTCCGCGCCGTGCCCGAATCCGCCACGGCCGTCTTCTTCGGCGCCTCGTACCACGCCGACTACGCCACGGTGATGGCGGCGCCCGAGGATCTCCGAGCCGTCTGCGAGGCCGCCGTGGGCTACCTTGCGGCCGAAGACCACTCCCGCTGGGACGTGGTGGACCTGCGCCGTATGCGCGCCGGCGATCCAGCCACCACTGCGCTCGCCAACGCCTTCGAGTGGGCCGCGCCAAAGGCCGGCTGGGTCGTGACCCGCGAGCAGGAGGACGTCTGCCCGGTCGTGACCCTGGTGCCGGGTCGGGATTACGACGCCTACCTCGCCACGCTCGATAAGAAGGAGCGCCATGAGATCCGGCGCAAGGTTCGCCGCGCGGAGGCGGTCGGCCCGGTCACGCTCGAGCGGTCGGCCAACCCGATCGATGACCTGGACGCCTTTATCGACCTTCACCAGAAGCGCTGGGGCGCAGAAGGTCTCTTCCCGCCGACGGCAGGCGGGGCGGCAAGTCGCCGTTTCTTCGCCGGGCTGTTCGAGGATTGCGCGCCGTCGGGCATCGTCGATCTCAGCTTCTTGTCAGTCGGCGGCCGCAAAATCGCTGCCGGAGTAACGTTCGACGACGGCGAGGCCGTCTACTACTACAACGCAGGCGTCGATCCGGACGCTCGAGACCTGTCTCCCGGAGTGGTCATGGTTGCTTGTTATGTCCAGCGAGCTATCGCGCTCAGCCGAAGCCGCCTCGACTTCATGCGCGGCAACGAGCCATACAAATACGAGTGGGGCGCGACGGACTCTCCGATCGAACGCCTGCTCGTCCAGCGCACCAGCGCGGCGGCCACCACCCCGGCCACCACCCCGGCCGATCCCGCTGGCCAACCCGCCGCCGGAGAGATCAACTAGCCATGGGCGCCGAACACAGCCTTGCAGAGCCCTGCGCCGACACTGCGGCCATTCGACGGCCGCCGATCGAAGGCGGGCGCGTCCGAGTAGTCGAGGTCATGGCCACCGGCACCAACGGCGGAGCGCAGGAGCACGTCTATTCGCTCGTTACCCGGCTGGACCCGGCCAACTACGACGTCCGAGTCGTCTCGCTCTCGCATGGCAGCAGCGTTCGTCGTCTGGAGAAGGCCGGCATCGACGTCAGCGTTATCGACGAGCCGGACGATCACGCCGCCGTTCGGGCCCTGGCCGACCTGCTCGCCTCGATGGAACCCGAGGTCATCCACAACCACATGTATCGGGCCGAGGTCGTGGGGACCCGCGCCGCCCTGCTACTCGGAGAGATGGGCTGCAAACGGCCGGCCATTATCTCGACCGTCCATTCGAGCCGAATCCGCTGCGTAGACGACCGCGTGGCGCTGCGCCAGCTGACCCCGCTGATCGACCGCCTGATCGTCGTATCCAAGGCCATCGAGCTCAAGATCCAGGAGGAAGGCCGCACGGGCGCGCCGGTCAGCCTCATCTACAACGGGGTGGACCTGCAGCGCTACAACCACCAGCAGCCGTGCTGCACGCTCCACGAGGAATACCACATCCCCGAGGAATCGCCGATCGTCGGCGTGGTGGCGCGGCTTGAGGCGGAGAAGGGCCACCGCGTGCTGCTGGAAGCGTGGCCGCTGGTCCTAGCCGCGCATCCGGAAACCTGGCTGCTGATCGTGGGCGAGGGCTCAGAGCGCAACTCGCTCGAGGCCCAAGCCAGCTCGCTCGGTATTTCGGACCATGTCATTTTCACCGGCCGCCGCGAGGACGTGCCGGCGGTCACGGCCGCGCTGGACGTCGCCGTGCTGCCGTCATACCGCGAGGCCCAGGGCCTCAGCGTTCTGGAGGCGATGGCTCTGAGCCGGCCCGTGGTCGCATCGAATGTGGGCGGCATCCCCGAGATGATCGAAGAC
>JAYVMQ010000206.1:0-4211 GCA_043758855.1 Chloroflexota bacterium | reverse complement strand
TGCGTTTGAGTTCGCGGTCGTTCGAATCGACGAACCGGTTCAGGAAGCCAAGCATGGGCAGTCAGTATAGGGGAGGCGGGGGGATCGGCCGGTTCCGGGCCGGCGGTAGACTGCCCCGACGACGGTGTCGGGCCGTCCACGGCAGCTACTGGCGGACGACGACCTCACGCGGCTTGACGCTACGAAAGTGAAGGACGGGGATGCGGAACAGATCCCAACCAACCTCGGCTGCCGGGCGCAGGCCCACCCGCATCCGGGATCCCCGCTTGTCGCTCCACTGGACGGGGACGATCGCGATTCGGTACCCGCGGCGACGCGCGAGGAAGATGATCTCGGCGTCAAACACGATGCCTGTAGTTCGCTGAAGGGCGAAGAGATCCTGAGCGGCCTCACGCGTGAAGCCCTTGAACCCGCACTGCGTGTCGGGGACCGAGCCGGTCACCCACACGGCTGCCGTGGCATGGAAGAGCCGGCCCAGCAGGCGCCGATAGAGAGGCTGGCTTGCCCTCCGATCGGTGCCGTCGGCCTGTACTCTGCTTCCGAGCGCCACGTCGCTCAGGTCAAGCGCGGCGCGGAGGACAGGTAGCTCGTCGGGAGGCGTAGCCAGATCGGCATCCGTGAAGATGACGCGAACCCCATCGGCTGCCAGCATCCCCGCCCGAACGGCCGCACCCTTTCCGCCGTGCGCGATTCGGAGCACCCGAAGCCGGGGTGCTTGGCCATGGTCGGCGGCAGCTTCGGACCGCGACTCGACGAACGCGGCGGTTCCATCCTCGCTGCCGTCATCGACCACGAGGACGTTCCAGCTCCCGAGGCCGCCGGACTCAGGATCCTGGTTGCCATTCCGAAGGTAGCTGAACAGCTCGTCGAGAGCCGGCCCGATCCGGGACCGCTCGTTGTACGCCGGTAGGACGATGGTGAGGTCCGGTCCGTGGTCTTCTTGAACCATGGCGGCGATCTTACGCCCCTGAACCATGGACACGTTCGACCAGTGGCCTCGCTGCCGTCACTGTGATACGTTTCCACGGATGCCCGCACCCGATGGCGATGGCGCGAGGGATACCATGAGCTTTGGTCGATGCTTGCGGCCCTGACAGTCGCCCTGGCCGCCATCCTCGCAGGCACTGTGGCGACCTACTTCTACACTGACAGTCCGGGACTACCTACCCGGTTCGCGTTTGGCGCGAGCACCGGGCTTGCTGCCTTGGCACTCGTTGGCTTCGTCCTCTCCAATTTCGTGGACCTAGGCCTGGCGACGGTTGTGACGACCGTGCTGCTATTGGCGATGCTCGCCACACTGACCTCGCCCGTACTGCGAGCCGCGGTGGCAAGGGACGTGGCCGACACCCTCGCTCATGTTCAGGCGGCTATCCGGCGTCCAAGTTTGCGCACCACGGGACCCCTCATATACTTCGCCGCCGCGATCGTTCTGTTGTGGATCGTGTTCAGTAAGGTCGTCATCGAGCAGGGCGGCGCGATCTACACGGGATACGTCAACAACCTCGGTGACCTCCCGTTTCACATGCAGGTCACGGCCAGCTTTGCGTATGGCCAGAACTTTCCTCCGGAGGACCCGACGTACGCAGGCACGGGCTTCGCGTACCCGTACCTATCCGACTTCGTCGCGGCCGTCTTCGTGAGGCTCGGGATTTCAATCCGGGAAGCGTTCGTCCTCCAGAACATGATCCTGGGGCTTTCCCTCGTAGGCGTGCTGCACCGCTTCGCTTGGGTCGTCACGCGCGATCGGCTCGCTGCGGCAATCACGCCCGTCCTCGTCCTGTTCAGCGGTGGCCTCGGCTGGCTGATGCTCGTGGACGAGGCTCGGCGCGGGGAGCAGGGGATCCTGAGACTACTTGGAGCGCCGCCACACGACTACACGATCCTCAGCGACGGACCGTTGCGCTGGGGAAATGCGATCACGACGCTTCTGGTCACCCAGCGCAGCCTTCTGTTCGGGTTGCCGCTCGCGATCATCGTGTTCACCTTGCTCTGGGAACTGATTCACCTCGAACGTGAGGGAGTTGCGACGGCTCCGATGCCGAGTGTCCGGCCGGCGGCCATTGCGGCGGGCGCGCTACGGAATCGCCGCGCGCTCGCGGCGGGCGTCCTCACCGGCTTCCTCCCCCTGATTCACGCCCATTCCTTTGTGGTAGTCCTCGCAACCGCTTTTCTGATGGGCCTGGTCTTCAGGCAGTGGAGGGACAAACGCTGGTTTGGATGGGCGGTATACGTCTTGGTGGCGCTAACCATCGGGCTGCCCGAGATCTGGTTCTCGACGCACAACAGCATCGCTAACGCCGGCACATTCTTTGGGTTCGAGTTCGGCTGGGACCACGGACAGACGAACATATTGTGGTTCTGGCTAGCGAACACCGGTCTGTTCATCCCGTTGCTGCTGGCCGCCGCCGTTTGGCGTGCGATCCCACCGATTGCGCCCCGGTCGTTGCTACTCTTCACCCTGCCGTTCCTGACCTGGTTCATCGTCCCGAACGTCATGAGACTCGCACCGTGGGTGTGGGACAACATCAAGGTCCTCTTCTACTGGTACGTCGGGTGCGTTCCACTCGTGGCACTGGCACTCGCTCGGATGCTGCGTGCGCGTGGCGCGATCCGGGTCGGAGCCGTGGCCCTCGTGATCACCCTCGTCTTGTCGGGAGGGCTCGATGTCTGGCGGGTCATATCCGGGCAGACGGAGTATCAGGAGTTCGACTCCGACGGTGTCGCGATCGCGAACCTGATCCTTGCGCGAACCCCCCCAAGATCCCTCATCCTTCACGCGCCGACGTACAACCCGCCGGTGTTCCTCACCGGACGTCGCTCGCTGCTCGGCTACACGGGCTACATCTGGGCTCACGGGCTCGACTACGGTCCACGAGAAGCGGCCATCAAGCAAATCTATGCTGGGTCGCCGGAGGCGGAGGCGCTCTTGTCAAAGTACGGCGTCGACTACGTGCTCGTCAGCCCCATCGAGCGCAACTACATGCCTGTGAGCGATGCATTCTTCGCAAGGTTCACGGAGGTCGCGCAGTCAGGTGGGTACCGGCTCTTCAAGATCGCGCAGCCATAGGGCGCCTGAGGGCCGCAACCTCAAGCGCCCAACCGCGCGGCCGGCCCGATTCGACGCGCCTGTGAATCAGGTCAAGTCCGCACCCGAGCTGCCGGACGAAGCGAGCCCTCGGCTGGCGTCGGAGGGAGTGGCTCCGCCGGTCGCGGATCGCGGGACGTGGACGTCAGGCGGCCGGCTCTTCGCGGTCGCCGCATTTGTCATTCTTTCGGTCGCCGCTGGTCTGAGGCTCTACGAACTGGCCCTCAATCCGTTCCACCACGACGAAGGGATCAATGGCTTCTTCCTCACGAACCTTGTTCGAAAGGGAACCTACACGTATGACCCGGCGAACTACCACGGCCCCACGTTGTACTACTTCGCGCTGGTCTCGGAGACCTTGTTTGGTCTTACGACTGAGGCGGTGCGCCTCGTCCCTGCGTTCTTCGGTGTTGCGACCGTCGCGCTCATCCTGTCACTCCGGCGCTTCATTGGGCCCATCGCTGCGCTGACCGCGGCAGCCCTCCTCGCCGTGTCTCCCGGCGCCACCTACGTATCGCGCTATTTCATTCACGAGTCGCCGCTGGTGTTCTTCTCGACTGCGATCGTGGTATCGCTCCTCTGGTACGGCGACACGCGCCGTCCCATCCTCCTCATTCTCGCGTCCGCCTCCGCTGCGCTGCTGTTCGCTACCAAGGAGACGGGCATCATCAGCGTGATGGTGCTGGGGATCGCTGCGGTCGTAGCCACCAGATTCGTCTGGCTTCGAGGTGGGAACCGGCCGTCGTCAGGCAAGGCCGGGCGCGCGGCTGGGTCTGGCCGGTCATCGAAGAAGCTCGCTGGCCCCTCCCGCCGAGGTCGCGGATGGATGGAGATCCCCCGTGAGGTCCTCGTGGCCTCGGGAGTCGTCTTCCTGACGATCTATGTCGTTTTCTTTTCATCGTTCTTCGCGAACTACCCGCAGGGCCTCGTCGATTCGCTGGCCACGTTCACGATCTGGACGCAGACAGGGACGGCGACCCAGGCCCAGCCGGTGTACGCGTACCTGGTCTGGATGCTCCGGGCCGATGCTCCGATCCTGATCCTCGGAACGCTCGGCGGCCTCGTCGCTGGCTGGCGCGGCAACAATCGGCTGGCCGTGTTCGTTGGTCTTTGGGCGCTGGGCATC
>JAYVMQ010000205.1:0-3581 GCA_043758855.1 Chloroflexota bacterium | reverse complement strand
CTCGCCAGCCCAAATGCACCAGCGGAGCTCCAAATCGGCGGCAATTTCGTCGCGTTACGACCGCGGATCTCCGATGCGGACGCACAGGTTGCGGCAGCGAGCGTTGACAAGATGTCGGTCGCGGTCACGCTGACGAACGGCGACAAGACCTGGACGATCGACGCCGCCGGAGTCCACAGCTGGATCACCTTCGGCCTCCGAACCAACGGCACCTACGGCCCCGCGGTCAACCCTGCCTCGGTCCAGACCTTCGTGGCGACCCTGGCCAAGGACGTGAACGCCGATCCAGTCGAGCCCAACGTCATCTACAAGGACGGCCAGCCCAACGGCCTATCCGCGGGCAAGCCCGGCGAGACGCTCGACGTGGACGCCACCACTCAAGTAGTCGACTCCTATCTGGACTCGCTCGGGTTGGGCGGCTCGAATACAGGCGCCACGCTGGCGGTCGTCGTGAGCGAGGTTCAGCCCAAACTCGCGGCCAATCCCGGTCTTGTCGGCTTCGTCCGCATAGGCCAGTGGGCCACGACTTACATCCCCGGAGTATCCAACGCGTACGGGGTGAATATCCAACTCCCGGCTGAACGCCTCAATGGGCTGGTCATCGGTCCCGGGCAGCAATTCAGCTTCCTTACCGCGGCCGGCCCACTGACGAAATCCAACGGCTACGAGATGGGCGGCGTCATCCTGAACGGCAAGAGCGTCCCCCAAGGTGCTATCGCGGGCGGCATCTGCTCCGCGTCCACGACATTCTTCAACGTCGCTGCCCGTGCCGGACTCCAGATCGACGAGCGGCACGCCCACTTCTACTACATCAATCGCTACCCGGTTGGGCTCGATGCCACGGTCTACACCGACGGCAACCGTACCTTCGACTTGAAGTGGACCAACGACACCGACTACCCGATTGTCATCCGCAGTTGGTGGAAGGGCGGTGGCACGCGGGTGATCTACGTCGAGCTGTGGAGCCTACCTACGGGTCGAACGACGACCTTCGCCGGCGGGGTCAAGAAGGACATTGCCAAGGCCAGCGACGGCACGCAGTACGTGCCCTCCCTGCCGGGCGGCCAAAAGACTTACCGCGCGGAATACCCCACTGATGGCTACAACACGGTAGTAACGCGCACAGTCACCGACAAGACCGGCGCTGTTATCCACAGCGACACGTGGTCCTCCCGCTACACCAAGGTCGACGGGATACTGGAAATCGCCGGCACCCCGCCGCCTTCGCTGACGCCCATTCCCACGCTCGGCCCGCCGACTCCTCCGCCGGCGACCCCTCCGACCGCTCCTCCGTCAATGCCGGCCTTGCCCACGCCTCCGCCCGCGACGCTTCCGCCCGCGCCCGCGGCGGCGCCCGGTTCAGCGACACCACGGCGGCGGTCCAGTCGACGCTAGAGCCTGCCTCTGGCCTGGGTCCGCGGCCAGATGCCGTGCTCACTCTAGGGACGAGGGCCGCGGCGGTGGATGCAACCGTTTGGGGGCGTCCTATCGCAGGAGGAAGATGCTCGTTAGCAGGATCGCCAGCACGGCGAGTGTGATTGCCGTGTAGAGCCGGTCGCCCTCCAGCGCGAAGCCGACGACGGATGCCGCCACGCGCGTCACCGGTGTGGCAAGTAACGCGAACAAACCGAGTTGGCTGATGGCCAGCGGCTCCAACGATGCAAGGCGAGCCGGCAGGTTCGAGAAATCCGTCGTGGCGGCCGTAGCCGCGGGTGCGCTGCCTAGCAGCGATCCCTGCCAGCCCACTGCCAGCGCCGCCAGGAATCCGGCGCCGATCAGGACCGCGCTGCTGGCCACGCCCACGGCCAACACCAGGCTGACCATCGTCCGGAAGCGCGCGGGGTTCATAGCCCAAACCCCAGGCCGCGGCCAATCGTCTCGATCCCTACGATCACGAGGACCGGTAGAAAGATTAGCCGGACGGCGCGGTTGGAAATGTGCTGGAGCAGTCGTGCCCCCACTACGGCCCCGGCCAGCACTCCCAGCGCTACGGGAGCCGCGATCCGCGGGTCCACGTCGCCGCGACTCAGATATATGCCCGCCGACGCGGCCGCCGTCACGCCGATCATGAAGTTGCTCGTTGCCGAACTGACCTTCATCGGCAGCCGCATTGCCCCGTCCATGGCTAGCACCTTGAGTACTCCCGACCCGATCCCAAGCAGGCCCGACACCACGCCCGCGATCCACATCAAGGCGAATCCAAGAGGCACTCGGCGGGCGGAGTAGGGGACCTCCCGGCCGAGCTTCCGATCCGGATATGAGGATTCGAGACGCAGCCGAGACGCCAGTGCGGAGGGCGGATCCGTGGGTGGCGTCTCCTCGCCCAGCCTCGTCACCTGCATGGCCGCCGACGACAGGAGGACCACTCCAAGAAGCACGTATAAGAATGCGGGTGCCACGACCGCCGCCAGCAGCGCGCCGCAGACCGCACCGGTGGTTGTGGCCAGCTCCAAGAACATACCGACTCGCATGTCCGTCATGCGGTCCCGCACGTAGGCCGCCGCGGCACCGGAGCTGGTGGCAATGACCGAAACGATGCTCGCTCCCACGGCCAGATGGATGTCAACACCGAAGCCGAAGGTCAAGACTGGAATCACGAGTATCCCGCCACCTACACCGGCCAGCGCGCCGATCAAACCGGCGGCGATGCTTACGGCAAAGATCCCAAGCTCAGCTTCGGGCGTCATCGGGCTTGAACCATGGGGCCGCTAGTCTCCTTCTCTGCTACTTGCGCAAGTACGCAACTGCTGGTATCTTGGCCCATGCCCGGTGGGACAGCCGGAGAAGGCAAGAGGCATCCATGAACGATAAGGGTTATCGAGATCCAGAGAGATACCGGTTGCACGCGGAAGTGTGTCGGGTGCTAACCGATCCGAAGCGACTGATGTTGTTGGACGTGCTGCGCGAGGGCGAACACTCGGTCGGCGACCTTGCCGAGGAACTGGGCTGCAACCTCGCGAACGCGAGCCAGCACCTCGCCGTCCTTCGTTCGGCCGGCCTTGTCGACACGCGCCGGTTTGGGACCACGATCTTATACAGCCTGGCCGAGCCAGAGCTAGTCGAGGCCTGCGACGTGATCCACCGAATCGTAGGTCGGCGATTAGCTGGTCGATCAGCTGGGGTCACCCAGCCTGGGTCGGCTGTGTATGCCGAGCCGGTCGCGGCAGTTTGAGGTGAAAAGACCCGTGCAGATCAAGACTTCCTACACATTCGGCACGAGCGTGCCGATGTCGGTCGCAGAGGCGCGGCCGCTCGTTGAGGCTGCCCTTAAGGTCGAGGGTTTCGGGATCCTGACCGAGATCGACGTTGCGGCCACGATGAAGGCCAAGCTCGGTGTCGAGGGCCTCCCTTACCTGATCCTCGGCGCGTGCAACCCGCCGCTCGCTCATCGCGCCCTGACCGCGGAACCGTCGGCCGGGGCTTTGCTCCCGTGCAACGTGGTCCTGCGCGAACAGGACGGACGAACCATCGTCGAAGCGATGGACCCTGGAGCGGTCCTCGGTGTAGTCCAATCACCTGCCATTGAGCCGATCGCCCGGGAGGCCCGAGAACGGTTGCTCCGTGTGATCGCCTCTCTCGAA
>JAYVMQ010000204.1:0-6305 GCA_043758855.1 Chloroflexota bacterium | reverse complement strand
AAGAAGCCGAGTGGAATGGGGACGATTTGCTCTCCGGGAGGTTGGATTGCTCAACATGCGGCGCCAGCTATTCCGTTGCCGGAGGAATACCTCGTCTCTTGCCCCTGCTGGATTCGCAGGCGGATTCGTCATGGGAGGCAAAATTGACGGAGGCATCGGCTCGCGACTCGGACGCGAACCTATATGACTCAGGTCTGGATACTTACGAGTCCGACGTCGAGTTGGGAGTGCTGATTAGCGCTCTACAGGCGCGGCCTCGAGACGTGGTTCTCGATCTAGGTGCGGGCACCGGGCGGTTGACCACCATGCTGGCATCAATCGGAGCACATGTGTTGGCGGTTGACATATCCTCCGAGTCGCTCGCGCTCAATCGATCTAGATGTGACGAGTTACCCGGGATCGTCGTGGACCAGGTGGTGGCTGACGTCTGTTATTTGCCTTTCCGAGATAGAACAGCAAATCGAGCTGGGAGCGGAATGTTACTGGAGCACCTTCCAACCGCGACAGAGCGACGTCGGTTCACGCGAGAGATATACAGAGTGCTGAAGCCTCGGGGCACCCTCGCGCTAACCGCGTACAACTATTCGTGGGCCAAACGGCGTCAGGGCGATCGCGAAGACTACCATGACGGACAGTTGTATTACTACCGCTTCTCCAGCACCGAATTGCGCGAATTGTTGAGCCAATTTCATGTCAAGAGGATCACCGCGATACTTAGTCGGCCGGGCCGAATGCTGCGATCGAGGCTGCTGGATAGACTTACTGCTCTCGTCCCGGCAGTGGCAGAAGTGACGGGCACACTCTTATTTGCTCATGCCGAACGTGGAGACTGAGGCGCCGGTTTGCAGCAGTACCTCGACGCGGCCGACCTGATCGAGCGCCCGCTCCACCGACTCGGGCTGCACAGCGCAGCTTGGGTACTTGTCGCTATCGCCATCGCGGTTGCCCTGGTGCTGGCGGCCGTCTGGGCGATAAGGCGGCTGTCGGCGTCAAAGTAGGAGACAAAACATACGCCGGAGGAGGGTCGGCCACTCCCAGCTAGACTGCCAGTCGGTTCTCGTGCTGGAGGCGTAACTGGGCCTCAACCATCTCGTCGAGTATCTGGTCGAGCGACCTTGTGAGCGACCATTCAGGGAAATCCGACCGAAGAAGGCCGAGGTCACTGATGTAGCAGATGTGGTCTCCCTCGCGGTTGCTGTCGACGTATTCCCGGTTCAGCTGAAGGCCGCTACGACCCTCAATGGCCGAGATGGCCTCCACGACCGAAACGCTGTTATCGCGGCCGCCGCCCAGGTTGTACACAGCGCCGCAGCGTGGCCGTTCTATGACGGCTTCGAATGCGCGGACGACGTCCAGGCTGTGGATCTGATCGCGGACCTGCTTGCCCTTGTAGCCATAGATCTTGAAATGGCGTCCACTGACAGTGCACTTGACGAGGTAAGACAGGAACCCGTGCAACTCCGCCGCGGAATGATTGGGCCCCGTCAGGCAGCCGCCGCGGAAGCAAATCGTAGGCATGTCGAAGTAGCGGCCATATTCCTGCACCAGGATGTCCGCCGCGGCCTTCGATGCGCCGAACAGCGAGTGCTTGCTGCGATCGAGCCGCATCGACTCATCGATGCCGGCGTGGTCTTCGGGCAGCGCGTAATCCCAGCGTGTCTCCAACTCAACAAGCGGCAGCTCGTTCGGAGCGTCGCCGTAGACCTTGTTGGTGCTCATGAATATGAATGGCGCGGATATCGCGAACCGCCGGGTGGCTTCAAGCAGGTTCAATGTGCCTACCGCATTTACGTCGAAGTCGTCGAACGGCCGGCGGGCAGCCAGGTCGTGGGAAGGCTGTGCGGCGCAGTGGATGACGGCCTGCGGCCGCTCGCGCTCCATCAGGTCCAGAACCCCGGCACGGTCACGGACGTCGATGGCGTAGTGCCGATAGCTTGGCACTTCGCGCCTCAGGCGCTCCAGGTTCCAAGCCGTGTCGCCGTCAGGCCCGAAGAAGTCGAGCCGCATGTTGTTGTCGATCCCGATAACCTCGTCGCCGCGGCCTGAGAAGTAGCTGACTGCCTCTGAACCGATCAGCCCGCAGCTTCCCGTGACAAGAATTCTCATGGGCGGACCGTAGGCTGGGTGGCTTGCTGCAGTAATGGCCACCTCAGGAAGGCGGGCGGGACTGGCCGTCCAGGACGCTGGGCAGCCGTCCCGGGCGCCACCTCGATGCTCCCCGCATGTCGAGTGAGCGGACAGTCTGAGTGTCCCGCCCGGTCGGGACGCCTACCCCATTTCAACTCGCTTCTCCTCGACATACAGTCGGGCGGTGCTGGTGCTGCAGAACTCAATGGTCAACGGGCCGGAGGTCAATCCAACTGCGACGGTGCGTGTGATGGTCGTCGCCACCCATGCCCTTTTCCAGGCAGCGCTTGGCGGATTGTTGGAAGGACCCCCCCTGGGCGCGAGTGTACGGTCATGCCCCCGATCCGACCAAGCGGTCGAATGGGCAATGTCTGAACGATTCGATTTGATTTTCTGCGACGTCCGGGCCGAGCCGCTGAGCGGGCCGCAGTTGGCCAGGCAACTCGTCTCCGCCGGCAACTCGGCCCGCACGGTCCTGCTCGCCGATGCTGCCGATCACCGCCTGTTGATGTCAAGTCTGGACTGTGGTGCGGCGGGATTCTTCACCAAAGACAGCTCCTTCGAGGAGTTCATCGACGGTGTGGGCGCGATCATTCGCGGACACTACGTGCTATCCGCCCGTTTGGCGGAGCCTGCCCTCGCGCAGCTGAGCTCGGCCGTAGATCCTCGTGAAGGGATCGGACAGCTATCGCCCGCGGAACGTCGCATTCTCACGAGGATCGGTCGAGCCGAGTCGGTGGCGGCTATTGCAACGTCGCAGGGAATCAGCCAGAAAACAGTCAGGAACCACCTGGCCAGCATTTACCGCAAGCTCGACCTGCGCAGTCGCACGGAAGCCATTCTGTGCGCTGCGCGGCTAGGCCTGACGATGGAGGCCGCGTTCCAGGACTAACGCCCAGCAAGCGCCTGGGTCGCTCATTCCCACCCAGTCGAACCCGCCTTAGGCTGCGTGGCTGTGGTGAAGCGTCTGTTGGACGTGGTATTCGAGTACGGAGCCTGGCTCGTGATCGCTTTGACGCTTGTCCCAGTCAGCGTAGGCGGACTTGTCTACGTTTTCGACGGGACGCAGATAGTCAGCGCACGGGTCTGGGCTGATCGCCCGGTCTTGCTGAGGGACGTGCCGATTGTCAACCAATTTTCCGACGGCTCGCCCAGCCAGGGAATGGAAGCTCTCGTCAATGAGCTACTCGTGACTGACAAATTCACGGATCCCCTGCTGAGCAGACTGGTGCCTGGGTTCGAGAATCTGCCCGGCGCCCGGCGCCAGGCCATCCGGCTTGACCTTCGATCTCGACTTCACGTCGCGAGCGATGGGCCGCATCTCCTCACGTTCGAGTACAGCACGCCGCGGCCCTCTTACGGAGTTGCGGTCCTGGACGCACTGTTGGCCCAGGTCCGTACGTCGATAGCGGACATCGCGGGCCATCAAGCCACGTCCGAGGCCAACCTGACAGCCAGCCAGATAACGGCCAGCCAGTCAACGATGCGGGCGGCGCTGGGCCGGCTCCACGACTACATCGCCCAAAACGGCGGGGATCCCCTTGCTCTCCGAGGAGACCCGAGTTACACCACCTTGACTACCGACGCCCAGGCGAAAAGTGCTGCTTTCCAATCGCTCCAGGCGCTGCAGGAGCAGTCGCAGTTGGCGAGCGCCAGCCTTCCCCAGCTTACGTCCGCTCTGTTCCGTGTTGTCGACCCTCCCGCCCAACAGCAAGTCTCGATAACGGCCAAGACACCGGCTGTCCATTACGGTGAGATTGCGGCGGCAGGCATTGCGGGCCTGGAGCTGTTGCTCGTATATCTCATTGCACTCCGCGACCCCCGAGTCAGGAGCAGTGGTGAGCTGGCAAACGAGCGGGTGATCGACCTGGGCAGCGGGCCCGAATTCGCTCAGCCACGGTGAACCTCGGGCTGTTCGCCGGATCGGCGTTCGTGAGCGCGGTGGAGGAGGCCATTAAGCCACAACCCGCGGGCCTCTTCGGCTTCGCCCGGCCCAGCGAGGAGTCTCTCGGAAGGCCTCGCCTGCCACTCGACTTCCAGCAGGCCTGCCGGACAGCGTTTTCCGCGCTAGCAGCCCGCATGCCGAACAACGGGGTGATCGCGGTGGTGAGTCCCCACCGTGGCGACGGCAGGTCCTCGGTTGCGGCGGGCCTGACAGGCGTCATCGCTGCCGACACCGGGAGCCAGGTACTACTTGTCGAGCTCGACTTCGAACAGCCAAGCTTGGCCCGAATATTTCGGGTGAGCCCATTACCGGGCCTCGCCGATCACCTTGAGGGTCGCTCTTCGCTCCGCGTTCTGAGCGGCTCCGGACAGGGAGTCCAACTGATCACGGCCGGGGGCCGCGAGGGCTCGGTGGCTGCGCTGCTGCACCGGTCTGCCGCGCTGGGCATCGAGCGGGCCGTATCATCCACTCGGTGGGTGGTCCTTGACCTGCCCCCGCTGCTGGACCTTCCCGAGGCGGGAGTCCTGCTCTCGATGGCCGACGCGTTCGTGCTAGTAGGCCGTTACCGGAGAACCCTGGCCACTTCTCTGCACCGTGTGGCCAAAATCCTGCCGGAGCGTCCGACCGGATTCTTCATGGCTGCCAACTCTTCGCGGGTGCCGGCCTGGCTGAGCCGCCTCGTCTGAGAGCTTGGCGGACCGGACAAACGGCCACAGCCTAGATCGGGACAAATTGCTCAGCAGGGCATGCATTTTCCCATTACCTGAAGGGCGGAAGTTCCGGATGATGCGCCCGTGACTGAGGGTAGGCCGCCGGTATTGGCCGTTGGCGGTGAGGCTGGCCGACGGACAGAGCCGGGCAATGAGATCGATCTCAACGACACGCCCAGCGACAGAGAGGCGCTCGCGCTGCTGTCGGAGGCCTACGCCCGCGACAACGTCGTCATCCCGCTGTCGCTCAGCGACGGGATTCTCACCGTCGCCTGCGCGAGGCCGACCGATGGCCGGCTGCTCGACGAGTTGAAGGCGCTCACCCGCCATTCAATCGTCCCCCTGCGGGCTTCCGAGGCGAACATCCAGCAAGCGATCGAGGAGCGCTACAAGCTGTTCGTCGGGGTCAACGAGCACATCGAGGCCTTCCGCATCCATGAGGCCTCGGTCCAGTCGTCGCGGCCCCTGGGCACGATCAACGAGAAATCGCCGGTCGTGCAGATCGCCAACATGATCATCGAGCAGGGCCTGCGCGACCGCGCCTCCGACATCCACCTGGAGCCACAGCAGAACCACCTTCGGGTCCGCTTCCGGATCGACGGCATGCTCACCGACGCGATCTCGCTTCCCGCCAACATGGCGCCCTCGCTCTCTTCCCGCATCAAGGTCCTGGCGAATATGGACATCGTCGACCGCCATCGGGCCCAGGACGGCCAGATGCGGATCGAGAGCGGCCAGCGCCACATCGATATTCGGGTGTCGACCGCCGAGACGATCTGGGGCGAGAAGGTCGTGCTGCGGCTGCTCGACCAGAGCAGGACCGTCCTCAAGCTCGACCAGCTCGGCCTGGCCCAGAGCGGCTACGAGCGGATGTCGCGGCTGCTCCGATCGCCATACGGGATGGTGGTCGTCAGCGGCCCGACCGGCAGTGGCAAGACCACCACCTTGTATGCGGCCATCACGCAGCTCGACCCGATGGTCCAGAACATCACGACCATCGAAGACCCGGTCGAGTACACCTTCCCGAACATCAACCAGATGCAGATCAAGAAGGTCGCCAACCTCACATTCGCCAACGGCCTCAAGTCGATCCTCCGCCAGGACCCCGACGTGATCCTCGTCGGAGAGATCAGGGACATCGAGACCGCCGAGATCGCCGTCCAGTCGGCGCTCACCGGGCATCTGGTCCTGACCTCGCTGCACGCCACCGACGCCGCGGGCGTGATCCAGCGCTTCATCGAGATGGGTGTCGAGGGCTTCCTCGTATCCTCCTCGCTGATTGGGGTCGCCGCCCAGCGGCTGATCCGGCGAGTCTGCCCCGCCTGCTCAGCGGAATACACCCCATCGCCAGACGAGTTTGCCCTGTGGCGCGAGTTCCGGACCGAGGCGGGCAGCTTCCGGCGAGGCAGCGGCTGCGGGCATTGCGGCGGAACCGGGTACCGGGGCCGAACCGGCGTGTTCGAGGTGCTCCCGGTCACGGACGGCATCAAGCGGCTCATCACGGGCCGTGCCTCCTCGCAGCA
>JAYVMQ010000203.1:0-4733 GCA_043758855.1 Chloroflexota bacterium | reverse complement strand
GCGCTGAGACCAAGGCGCGCGAGATGGGCGACGTGTTCGACATCGGCACGGGTCAGGTTGGCCATTGCGGGATGATACCGGACAGCACCCCACCTCAGCGATCAGGGCCTGATGGCGCCCCTGAAGAGGGCGAGGACCGGCGGTCTCAATGCCGATCGGAACGCCTCGCCCTACAGTTCCTGCTTGCGCCGATGCACCGAAGGCGAAATCCATGATCGAGTTTGAGATCCGCGACATGACCGCCGACGACCTCGCGCCGGTCGGGGCGATGTACGTGGCCGGCGGCCGGGACGATCGGCGCGAGTTCTTCGAGTGGGTCCTGGCCAATCCGGCGATTCAGCCGCTCGTTGGCTTACGAAATGGATCCCTGGTGGCAACGGGGATGGCCACCATCAATGGCCGTATCGGCTGGGTTGGCTCCATTTTCGTGGACCGGACGATGCGCAGCCAGGGTTACGGCCGGGCGATGACCGAAGCCGTCTGCGCGCGCCTCGACGCCGCTGGCTGCGAGACCCAGGCCCTCATCGCGTCGGAGCACGGCAAGCCGCTGTACGAGAGTATGGGCTTCCGCGTCGACGAGCTCTACCAGATCTTGGAGGCAGAGCCGGTCGCGACCGGGCCGACCCCTCCGCCCGGAACTACGCTGCGGCTGATGCGGCGCGGCGACGTCTCCCGTGTGGGCGAGCTGGACTTCCGAGCGACCGGCGAGGATCGGCGGAGGCTACTTGGCTCGCTCGTCGGGCACGCCTGGGTGCTCGAGGCGGACGGCGACCTGCTCGGTTTCGTGGGCTCGATCCTGCCCGGCAGCGGCGCAGTGGTGGCACCGAAGATCAACCATGCCGCTTGTCTACTCGAGCAGCTGCGGTATGCCGGTCGCGGCAGGACCAAGTCAGTCCGCGCCGCCGTGCCAGCGACGAACTTGGCGGGCCTTGATGGGCTACAACGGCTGGGCTGGAGCTCCACATTCCGGGCGCCCCGGATGCTACGCGGACCGGACATTCCCTGGGAACCGGCCCTAATCTGGAGCGTCCTGGGCTTCGCCTTCGGGTGAGACGGGACGGACGCATGAGCTTCGTTCTCAGGGCGATGGCCGTGTCCGACACCGGCGCGGCGGTGAAACTCGCCCGGGCTGGGAGCCGCTAGATGCGACCCCGGATCCGGGTAGACGCAAATGATGTTTGCATCGTGAGCCGCCCGGGCTCATCAGGGCGTCGGGGCCGGTGTCGGCGTGTCGGTCGGGGCCGGTGTCGGCGTGTCGGTCGGGGCCGGTGTGGGCGTGGGGGCCGGTGTCGGTGTAGGGGCCGGGGTCGGCCTCGGTGTGGGCCTCGGTGTCGGCGCTAGTGTCGGCGCAGGTGTGGATGTCGGCGCCGGTGTCGGTGTCGGTGTACCGAAGGGCGGCGCTGTCGGCTGCGGTGTCGAGGTGTCCGTCGGTGTCGGGATCCAAGTTACGAACGGGGTCCCGCTCGGCGTCGCGGTCGGGCTTTGGGGCGACTGGAAGTTGCTCGATTGAGTTGGATTGGCTACGGAGGCAGGAGGGCGGCCGTCGACATGGTTGGGCGCACGCGATGAGGCCATGTTGACCGGCGTTTTGCCGGCGGGGCTCGAGGTGATTCCGGCAACGCTTTCCTGCGGCTGTTGGAATGTGATCACCGAGCCGCCCAACGCCGCCAACGTCAGCTCATCGCGATTGGATGGCAGAGCGCCGATTGAGGCTTTGGGACCGCCGGGCCATGAGAAGACCCCCTCCTCGGCCAGAATGGCCCCCAGCAGCAGGATCCCCATCAGCCCCATGGCTACGCCTGTGCGGAGACTCAGGGAAGCCTGGGTGCTTTCCCGGCGTACCGGCTCTTTTGCAACACCCATCGGATGCTCCGTCCTCGACAACATCGGCCTCAACAGTGGTTGTTGAGCGCCTTCCGAGCCCGAAACTGGGGCAGGCCAGTTCCGATGACCATATGAGGCATGGCCAAGTCGAACGTCTTCGGCGCACAGGGCGGCACGCCAGGCTCACCCTTCGGAACATGCAGTACCCGCACGGGTGGTCACCCCACCCCTTCTGTCGCCCGGACAGAAGCCCACGTGTAGGGACAGCGTTTGTGGCGCGACAAGAACTAGCCGACTGGAGTCTCAGCCTCGCCCGCCAGCAATCGCCGGAAACCATCCTCGTCCAGGACAGGGATCCCCAGCTCCGCGGCTTTGGCCAGCTTCGAGCCAGCGCCCTCGCCCGCGACCAAGTACGAGGTGTTCTTCGAGACCGAGCCCGCGGACTTGCCGCCGGCGGCTCGCACGGCTTCCTCAGCACCGGCGCGGTCATAGCCGGCGAGACTGCCCGTTACGACGACGGTCTTGCCGGCGAGCGGTCCAGCGGCCGGGCCACTCCCCGAAGCCACTCGTCTGGCGGGCGGCTCCGCAACGACTCCGGCATCAACGAGGTCTGCCAGGACGGCAGCGGTATCGGGCGCGGCAAAGTAGCCGGCAATCGCCGCTGCCACCACTGGTCCGATGCCAGACACTTCCATGAGTTCCTCGGCGCTGACCCCAGGCAGCGACCGCGCCACGAGCGCCGTCCACTCCCTCGCATCGATCGCTTCGGGTGGCCAACGGGCAGCGATCCAACCCGCCAGATCGATCGCCGTGGCCTCGCCAACCTGGGGAATGGCGAGCGAGTTGAGCACTCGCGCCAGTGGCCGCCGACGCGATCCTTCAATCGAAGCCTTCAGGTTTTCGGCGCTCTTGCGGCCAAACCGTTCGAGGCCCTCGATATCCTGGACCGTCAGCCGGTAGAAATCGCCTCGCGTCTTGACCAAGCCTCGGGCCAGGAGCTGCTCCAGGACCGCCCAACCCGCGCCCTCGATGTCCATTCCACCGCGGCCGGCGAAGTGGGCGAACTCCTGGGCCAGCCTCGCCGGGCAACGAGAGTTCGGGCAATAGTGTCGGACCGCGCCCTCGTCACGGACAATCGCCGTGCCGCAAACCGGGCATGCCGCCGGCATCTCAAACTCGCGCTCGGAGCCCGTCCGCCGTTCCGGCAGCGAGCGAACCACCTCCGGTATCACATCGCCCGCCTTCTGCAGGACGACCCAGTCCCCTATCCGCAGGTCCTTGCGGCGGACCTCGTCGAGGTTGTGAAGAGTCGCCCGAGCGACAGTTGAGCCCGCGACTTTGGCTGGCCTCATGTGCGCCACCGGCGTCAGCGTGCCCGTCCGGCCGACATAGGGAACGATATCTTCGAGTACGGTCTCGACCTGCTCCGGCGGGAACTTGTAGGCGACGGCCCAGCGCGGTGCCCGGGCCACCATTCCGAGGCGCTGCTGCTGGTCGAAGCGATCGACCTTGACCACCACGCCGTCGGTTTCGTAGGGCAGATCGTGGCGCTTGTCCCGCCACTCGCGCAGGAAGCCGATCGCGCCCACTATATCGAGCCCCTCGGCTCGATCCGGGTTTACCGGCAGCCCCAGGGCCGCGAGCCGGGCCAGTGCCTCCGACTGGCTACTCGCCGTCGGGCGTCCGTCGGACCCGTCTTCGATGAGCTGGTACGACCACGATGACAGCCGTCGCTCCGCCGTCACGCGCGAATCCTGCTGTCGTAGCGAGCCCGCCCCGCTGTTGCGCGGATTGGCGTATCTGGGCAGGCCGGCCTCTTCGCGCTCCGCATTGATCCGGGCGAACTCGGCCTTGGGCATGAAGACCTCGCCGCGCACCTCGACCGTTACCGGATCGCGCAGCTGATCCGGCAGAACGGAGATCGTCCGAAGGTTCGCGGTCACGTCCTCGCCCGTGGTGCCGTCGCCACGTGTCGCGCCCTGGACGAAGCGGCCGTGTTCGTAACGCAGCGAGACGGCCAGGCCGTCGATCTTGAGTTCGGCCACGTAGCAGAGGTCCGGCGCGGGGGCCGGGGCCGGCTCAACACCCAGGCCGCGCCGCACCCTGGCGTCGAACGCCCGCAGCTCCTCCTCGTCGAAGACGTTACCGAGCGAGAGCATCGGCCTCCCGTGGACGACCTTAACGAAGGTCCCGGTCGGCGCGGCGCCCACCTGCTGGGTCGGCGAGTCAGGCGTGACCAGAGACGGCCAGGCGGTCTCGATGGCGACCAACTCGCGCATCAGGCCGTCGTACTCGGCGTCGCTCAGCTCGGGGGAATCCTGCTGGTGGTAGAGCTCGCTGGCGCGCTGCAAGATCCGCACCAGCTCGTCATGGCGGGCGGCGGACCCCTGCTCGGACAGCGCCCGGGCAGCCTCCACCGCGTCCGCCGCAACCGGCAGTCCGGCTCCTTGCTCGATCGATTCGGTCACCCATCGCCCTCCGTACTGACATCGACTCTAGGCCGATTCTCGCCGATTATCGGCTGGCCGTGGATCACCGTCTTGGGCCAGGCAAGACGGGCGTCCGACTTATCCCCAGCCGTCGTCACCTGCCCGACGATGTTGGTGGAGCGGGGCCTGCAGCATGTACTCCATGAGTTCGCTGAAGCGGGCCACTGCCAGGCCAATGACCGAATCGCCGGCGCCGTAGTAGAGCGAGAGCCGATCGGCCGCCTCGTCGAGGACCCAGCCGTTCGGGAAGATGACCTTGTCGACGTCGCCGACGGACTCGTAGTTGGTGGTCGGGCCCATCACCCACTCAGCGGCTCGACGTAGCACGATCTCGGGGTGCTCGCGGTCCAGCAGGGCAAGGCCAACGCGGTAGATCGGTCCAGACGCCGTTGCGTGAGCTCCGTGATACATCATCAACCA
>JAYVMQ010000202.1:0-4169 GCA_043758855.1 Chloroflexota bacterium | reverse complement strand
GGCGCCTCGAGCTTGCGGAGTCCAGGCCGACAGAGGATGGGCGACGGCCGCGAGTCGCTTCGGCCGGGATCAGCGTCCGACGCCCCCGGCGGTTCGGCGTCGCTTAGCCGGCGAACAACCGCCATACGTGAGGCCCGAGAAGGAGGAGCAACATGACCCCTCCGCCGATCTCGGCCACTGCGGTCGCGCCGGCCGCCACGTCCTTGACCTTCCCGATCTTCTCATCGCGTTCCGGCACCAGGCGGTCGCAGAGCATCTCGATCGCCGTGTTCAGCGTTTCGACTGCGAGGAGCACGGTCCCGATCCCGATCAGCACGGCGATCTCCAACAACGAGAGGTGCAACAGCACGCCCGCGCCCGCCAGCACGACCATCACGACGACGCCCAGCCTCAGGGACGGCGTGCGCGGAGCGACCCAGAAAAGGCCCGAGTAAGCGTGGTAGGCGCTCTTCAAGGCGTTCCATGAGCGCCTGCGCCGCGAAGAGCCGCGTGCCGGTGTGGCCGTGTCCTGCTGCCGGTGGAGGCTGTCGGGAGGCCGGGTCAGAGCTCGGCCCGGGGAACTTCATTCGGAGACTCCCGGCGAACGCGGATGGCCAGGTCGATTCGATCTTCGAGCCGTTCCCAGCTCTCACAGCGCCGGACGTGGCTCAGAAGATCCTCGATCTGCGTCTGGAGGTCAGGTGTGACAATCTCTGCCGCGCGGCCAAAATTTGTCATGAGTTGAGCATATAAACCAACACGGCCGTTGTCAAGGTTTGTGCCGCGGGGACTGTAACCCGGCGGCGCTCGCTCAGCGTGCGGCGACGGCCCGGCGAGGATGTCGGCGCTTGTTCCGGTACATGGCGTCGTCAGCGTGGCGCATCAGGTCGTCCGCCGAGGTTCCGTCGTCGGGGTAGACGGCCACGCCGATGCTCGCAGTCGGTATGAAGGAGCCGCCCGAGAACACGACCGGAGCCTTTAGTCCACGCCTTATCTTCGCCACCGACGTGGTGGCGGTGGCACGGTCGACGCCCGGCAGCACGATGGCGAACTCATCGCCGCCGAGGCGCGAAACAGTGTCGGTACCCCTCAGTTTCATGGGCAGCCGCCGGGCAACATCCTGAAGAACGATGTCACCACGCGGGTGGCCATAGCGGTCGTTGACCCCCTTGAAGCCGTCGAGATCAACGACGAGAAGGGCGGCTTCCCCGCCTTCCCGCTCCGCGAACCGAATTGCCTGGGCCAGGCGGTCCTGAAGAAGGCTACGATTCGGAAGCCCCGTTAGCGGGTCATGAAGGGCCTGATGCTGGAACGCGGTCCGCTCGGAAACGAGCACCTCCCGGAGCCGCCGCCCCTCTGCGTCGAACGTGCGCGCCAGGCGGACGATGCTCCTGTCCGAACTCGAGACAATCACCTGCCGGACCTCGTCGCGCACGTCGCGCGGCGTGCCGAGGCGCTCGGCCTCTTCGTCAAGAATGCGCAGGTTGGCATCGCGCCAGATCAAATACGAGCGGGTCATGTCGCCTATTGAGAAACCCTCCTCGGCAGCCATCTGCCCGATGCGGCCGACGAAATCCAGCTCGTCGTTGGTGACCTTCTGGCCCGTTAGCAGCCAGCGGGAGACGAGCTTGGTCCCGAGAGTCCGGATTCTGCGGAGATGGCTTTCGAAGCGTCGAGAGGTAGTTTCCTGGAGGGACGCCGCCTGGGCCGCCTCGGCCGCGAGTCGGGTGGCATCGACGGCGCGGCCGGCGAGGGCCTCTGCAATCTGGGTCCGGGCGTCGACTCGTGACACTACGGGGCCGCGAGGCCTTGTCGCGGCACTGGGACCAGACACAACACGCAACCGTAGTCCGATGTCGAGCCCAAGGAGAAGACGTTCGGGAGTCATATCGGAGTCGTCGCGACTTCGCCAATTAACCGGTAGGCTCGGTTCGGAAGCACGATGAGCCGGTCAAACCTTCGCGCAACGACACTTCTCACGGCCGGCTCCGTCGCGGGGACTGTCGACATAGTTCGTGATACCCACCTCGCGATCGCCCTTTGTCGCGACGTGAAGGCCAGTGTTGTACCGAAGGAGGACTGGCGTGTAGCCGAGCTCCTCCGCGACAACCGGCAGGAGATCCCCTTCCTCCAGGGAGCCACCCACTACTACATCGGCGCGACGCTGACGCGTGACGTGAACCACCCGGCCGGCCGGCTCATTGGCGACCTCCTGGTGAGAATGCCGAGGGCAGTCGGCCGTGGCAGCCGCGGCCGCCGACTCCCGTTCAAGCTCGAGCCCGGGCGCGAGCGGGGCGGCCTCGCCCACTTCGATCTGCTGAACCATCCGGATGTGGCAACACAGCTGATCAAGTGGCTCAGGTAGGCCGGTCAGCCTGCGACGAGATTTATCCCGTCCGATGTTGAAGAGGCCACTCGGATGAGGCCACTTGCGCTCTGGCGCGACGGCGCTCCTGGGACCCGGGCGCCTGCCGCGAATCGGCGTTCCTCGAGATCGTGAGCGGAGCAATGAAACGGAGGCGCAGCAAGTCGCGCGCCGAGCCGCATTGGCGAGGCCGGCGGATCAACATGGCGCGGTCCGCCTCCGTCCTCTATCTGGCCGGTGCGACACTCGTCCTCGCCACGCTGGCGCTCCAGCACGGCCACGGCACGAACGTGCTCGGCGTCGCCGCCATCGCCTGCGGCGCATACCTCGCCGGCATCGCCCTCTGGCAGGCGGGAGCTCACGTCCCCGACTGGGGCTTCCAGTTCCTGACCGCCCTCGGCACGACGTTCGTCAGCGGCGCGATCTACTTCGGCGGCCACGACTACAGCGGTTACGCGCTTCTCTATCTATGGGTCTCCACTTATTCCTTCTACTTCTTCGACCAGCGGCAGGCGCTCACGCAATCCGCCTACATCGCTGTCGCATCCAGTGTCGTCCTCCTCTCTCCCCTCACCCGAAGGTCCGCCGCTCCCGCGGAGCTTGTCCTCTGGATCATGGTCGTGGGCAGCGTCGTCGTGGCCGGGCTCTTCGTCCAGCTCCTGGTGGAGTCGGTTCGCGAGAGCGCGCGGACGGACTTCCTGACTCGACTGCCGAACCGCGGAACGTGGGACATCGCCCTCGAGGATGCGCTGAGACACCAGTCGAGCGCACAGCGACCCATCGCGGTCGCCGTGCTCGATCTCGATCATTTCAAGAACTTCAACGATGACTACGGCCACAGCCGCGGCGATGCACTTCTCCAGGAGCTCGCCAAGGCCTGGCAGAACCTCATCCGGGGCAACGATCTGATCGCGCGCTACGGAGGAGAGGAGTTCGCCGTCCTTCTCTACGGCTGCACAAAAGAGCGGGCGCTGGAAGTGGTCGATCGCCTTCGCTCGACGACACCGCTGGGATCGACGGCTTCAGCCGGGATCGCCGTCTGGGACGAGCACCAGTCGCCCTCCGCTCTCATGGCCCGCGCCGATGGCGCTCTCTACGATGCCAAGCGCCAGGGCCGGAACCGGACCGTCCTCGCTCGCTGACGGGGGGTAACGCCAGGACTGGCAGCAGGCAAGAAGGAGGGTCAGCGGATTCGAAGGACGACGCCCTGCTTCCTGACGAGGTTTCGCTGGTGCGGCGAAGAGGATTCGAACCTCCACGAGGTTGCCCTCACTAGCTCCTGAAGCTAGCGCGTCTGCCATTCCGCCACCGCCGCTCCGCGAATTGCAGAGTATACCGACAGGCCATCGGGCGCCCAGCATGCCCTGAGAGATATTGGCTCAGCTGTTGAGCTGCCATAGACTGGCCGCGCCATGCAGCCGGCCCGGGACGAGATCCTCCCCCTTTACCAGGCGATCGTGATCGTCGGGATCGTCGCGCTCCTGGTCTTCTTCGTCGGGGGCGTGGAGTTCTTCATCTTCGAACCGGTCGGGCAGCACACAGGGCTGATGGCGAGGATCGAGGGCGTCAATCTCTACAGGGACGGACATGTGGACGGCAGCCCGCGAAACCATTACTCGCGCGAAGAGGCGTTCGCAGCCGTCGTTGATTGGAAGTCGATCCCGCCCGACCTGGAGGTCACGGCGCGCTGGTTCAATGGATTCGGCGAGCTTGTCGGGTCGGTTCCTCCCGCACCGGCGGGACAGATGCCTCCGGACCCGGTGCCGGTGAAGGTGCCCGCGGGGCTGGACAAGAATCTACCGGGTACGTACCTCTTCGTGGTGGA
>JAYVMQ010000201.1:0-3536 GCA_043758855.1 Chloroflexota bacterium | reverse complement strand
CCTTCCGCCCCAGTTGAAGACGCTCGAATGGCCGATTGGCGTACCCCCGGGTTTGGCCCTGAGCCTGGACCCTAACACGACTAAGGGCCTGTCAAGACTTGACAGGCCGTGCTGCTCTGATTCTTACACCATACCGCGTCGTTTGTATACCCCTGGGGGGTATTGACATGTCAAGCGGGAGACGAGGCAAAGCCTTGAAACGGCGGCCGCTGGATCACCCGGGCTTGGATGTATCCAGGACCTCGCGAACCTTGCGGGCCAGGCGCTCGGGAGTGAACGGCTTGGGCAAGAACGCACAGCCCAGGGCCGACTCCTGGGACAAGACCGTTGACTCGGCGTGGCCGGACATCAGCACCGCACGTGCCTGCGGGGCGATGGCGGACAGGCGGTTGAGAAGCTCCGGCCCGCTCATGCCGGGCATCATGACGTCGCTCACGATGACTTCGATGGTCGTGCCGACATGGGTGGCGATCTCGATGGCCTCGGCGCCGTCCGCCGCCTCGAGTACGACATAGCCGTGGGCACGCAAACCAAGCACGGCCAGGCGGCGCACGTTGGGTTCATCCTCGACGACGAGCACTGTCTCGACGCCCTTGGGGCTTGGCCTCGGTGGCGCGGCCATGGGCTGGGGGTCAGCGGCACCAATCTTGCGAGGTAGGTAGATCCGGAAGGTCGTGCCTCGACCCGGTTCTGAGTACACGCGGATGTGGCCACCCATCTGCCTGACGATGCCGTGACACGTCGCCAGGCCGAGGCCCGTGCCTTTGCCGAGCTCTTTGGTCGTGAAGAATGGTTCGAACAAGTGCGACCGAACCTCCTCGGTCATGCCTACGCCTG
This sequence comes from Chloroflexota bacterium, assembly GCA_043758855.1. GTDB lineage: Bacteria > Chloroflexota > Limnocylindria > Limnocylindrales > CSP1-4 > Fen-1039. The sequence goes on along the minus strand of JAYVMQ010000201.1, from coordinate 2,699 downwards.
TGTCGGCCACCGCAAGCACCACGTATTGACCGGGGATTGCGCCCGGAAATGCCTCCGCCTGCTCGTCGTCAACCGTCTCGTCCCCAGTCTCGATGAGCAGCCTACCGCCGTCGGGCATCGCGTCGCGGGCGTTGACGGTCAGGTTGACTAGGAGCTGCTGAATCTGGCCCATGTCCGCCTCCACCGTCCCAACGCTCGGATCGAGCGCCGTCTCGATCTCGATATCGTCGCCGAGCAGCCGCTGGAGCATCTTGAGCAAATCCGCCACCAAGACGCTCAGGTCTAGCCGCACCGGGGCAACGATCTGCCTGCTTGCAAACGCCAGAAGCTGCCTGGTCAGACTAGCCGCGCGTTCGCCGGCCAAGGCTACCTCAAGCAGGTCGAGCCTGGCAGGATGGTCGGGCGGTAGGTCGGGCGGTAGGTCAAACTTGCACATCTCGACATAGCCGAGAATCGCGGTCAGCAGGTTGTTGAAGTCGTGGGCCACGCCGCCGGCAAGGCGCCCAATCCCCTCCATCTTCTGAGATTGCAGCAGCTGCTCCTGGAGGGCACGACGGTCGGTGATGTCCTCGTAGGTGCCGAGGATTCCGACCACTCGGCCATCCTCGTCGAGCAATGGCACCTTGCTGACATGCACCCAGCTCTTACCGCCGTCGGCCCGACGTTGCCGCTCGTCGTAGCTGAGCTTCGGGAGGCCGCTGCTCATGACTGCCGAGTCGTCGGCGATGTAGTCGTCGGCGAGATCCCGCCAGGGCAGTTCGTAGTCGGTCTTGCCAACGATCTCGCTCGGATCAGTCAGGCCGGCGTCCAGCGCGTGGGCTGCATTGCAGCCGACGAAAACCCCATGTATGTCCTTCCAGAACACGCGTTGCGGGATCGTATCGAGGACCAGCCGGAGCATTTGCTGGGCGCGGAAGAGTTCGTCCTCGCTGCGCCGGCGAGCCATGTTGTCGTGCATGGTGGCAACGTAGCCGTCGCCCAGCCTGGTGACACTGACCTCGAGGTCACGGCCAAGCCCGTCTGGGTCGCTGCGGTCGGGAACCTCGTGGCCCCGAATCAAGTTGCGCACGAGTGGCTCGCCCGTTTCGACCACGCGGACGTACGCATCGAACTGCCCAGTCGCGCGCCAGTCCGGATAGAGTTCGAGAATGCGATGGCCGACGAGCTCCGCGTGCGTCAGGCCGCTGAGGCGGCCGGCAGCCTCGTTCGCATACTCGATCCAAAAGTCAACGATGCGTCCGGTCTCGTCGCGGATCGCGCTATCGATGACGACGCCGTCGACCATCACCTCGAGGCAGGCCGCCAGAGACCTATCGGCGCTCGACAGACGCGCCTCTGCTTCGCGACGCCGGCCTTCCGACTCGGCAAGCTGGAGCGCCAGGTCGGTCAGTTGCATGCGCAGTCGCTCGGCGGAGTCACTCTCGCCACCTGCGGCGAGGACTTCCGCCCCACCTGGTGTCGGCTGTCCTTTGCGAGCGCTCATCGACGACTCCGCCGCCCATACCAGCGAGCATTGACTCCAACATGGCGGTATCTCGACCGCAAGGGCCGGCCGCCTGAGGGATCGGCCGCTAATCCCGGAATCTACACCCAGAATCGTTTGGGAATCTCATACTCGTCGGTTACATCTCCGATGACTATCGGATCGGTATTCGCCACGCTTGCCACACCTTCGGCCACGAGCACAGACACCCCGGGGGCCGGGAAGCTAGATCGCTCGCATTCGGTTGTTCTTGGGGTTGTGTTCCACCTCGGCCAGGCCCAGAGCCTCCATAAGTGGCGGCACGTACATACCGAACCGGCCGCGAAGCCCCTTCTTCAGGCCGTACCAGCCACCGACCGGGTTCTCGGGCGAGCGTCCCCAGGCTTCGACCGTGCCTTCGGCCGCAGGCTTCTGCTCATCGGCACTGCCAAGCAGCATCCAATCGCCGTGCCGCTTCAGCATCGCGTGCAGGTCGTCGAGGCAGCGCAAGTCGTGGCGCAGGACCGTCGTGCAACCGTGCAAACGAGCGCCGGCGGATCGGCCGCCTCATCCCGATACATCTGGTACGCCGATGTGCCGCTCGGCGTCTTCAGTTGCCAAGGTTCTTCGCGCGTACCACTGCCATGAAAGTCGGCTGCCGCCACTTGCTTCCTCGGGCCGTATCGGCGCCGTCCTGGCCGTTCTCGGTCGGTTCGCCGCGAGGGCTGAGCGTACAGCCGCGCGCCGTGTAGCGCACCCGCTGCGTTCGGCCGATCATGGGGCGGGACGGAGGGAACGCGGCGTGTTGGGCTGCCCGCCTATGGGAGCCCGAGCACCTTCCGCTTAGCGGCCGTGAACTCCTCGTCCGTAAGCTTGCCCGCCGTGTGCAGGTCGGACAGTTCGCGGAGCCGCTCCAAGTCCCCGGTGTTAGGCGCGGCCGATACGGGCGCGCCACTATTCGGAGTCACGAGGGCGATCAGGAGCCACAAGACGAGCAACCCGACCACCACGAAGCCGAGCAGCCCAAGGAGCCCCATGCCTGGCCCATAGCCCATGCCCTCGCCGAAGCCTCGGAATGGCGTCCCCCGCATAAGCGGCTGGGAGGCCGGCATATTCCCTGTACCAGCCTGGTAGGCGACGACGCCGACGACGGCGACAACGGCCAGCGCGACAACGAGTGCGCCAAGCCGACGAAGAACGGTTCTATTCATCGAGCAATGCCTCTCTACAATCTGGC
>JAYVMQ010000200.1:0-4971 GCA_043758855.1 Chloroflexota bacterium | reverse complement strand
ATCCTGCTGATCCTTCTGGGCTCCCTCGGCATCCTGATCTGGATTGGCATCCGGTTCCAGAGCATCAAATTTGGCGCCGCCGCCCTCGTCTCTCTGCTCCACGACGTTATCGTCGTCGTCGGCATCTTCGCCATCCTCGGCACGCTGTTTGGAACCCAGATCGACGCCCTGTTTGTCACGGCGATGATGACCGTCATCGGCTTCAGCGTGCACGACACCATCGTTGTGTTCGACCGGATTCGCGAGAACAGGGCCCGCCATGCCGGCGAGCCGTTCGACCAGATCGTCAATCACTCGATCCTGCAGACCTTCGGCCGGTCGATCAACACGAGCATGACTGTCGTGATCACCCTCCTCGCCCTGTTCTTCTTTGCCGGGTCGGCGATCCACTACTTCGTTCTCGCCTTGCTGATCGGCATCGTCTCGGGCACTTATTCCTCCATCTTCAACGCCAGCCCGATCCTCGTGGTTTGGCAGCTGTGGGAGGACCGCCGACGAGCGGCCTACCTGGCAACTCTTCGAGGCGGCCGGCGCGGCTAGCAGCTCGCGCTAATGCTGGCCGCGGTATCTTCGGGCGCGGCATCGCGACGGCCTGATAAGTCGCAGATAAGCCGCGGTTGATCGCGGAGTGTCATCCTGAACGGCATGATTGTCTCGAGCTTTCGCTGGCGACTTCCTCCGTCTCTTGCCGTGGATCCAGGTTGTCGGGTGCTCGCTGCCGAGCGCGGGGTCTCGGAACGGCTGTTGAGTCTTCTCGCGAGACGAGGGGTGAATTCGGCCGCCGATCTGGCCGCCTTCCTGGCACCGCCGGAGGAGGGCTGGCACGACCCATCGCTGCTGCCGGACGCGGCACCGGCGCTGGCGCGCGTGGCCCGGGCGCAGGCTCATGGGGAGCGCGTCCTCGTGTACGGCGACTTCGACGCGGACGGGCTGACCGGGCTATCCATCCTGGTGATCGCGCTGCGCGCCATCGGGCTTGATGCGGCGCCGTACGTGCCGGAGCGGCTCGGAGACGGGCACGGCCTGTCGCTGCGGGCGATTGATCGGGCCGCGGACGAGGGCTGCACACTGATCGTGACCGCCGACTGCGGCACGAGCAGTGCGGCGGAGATCGAGGTTGCCCAGGGCCGCGGCATCGACGTGTTGGTCACGGACCATCACCACGCGGCAACGTGGCCGGCGGCGGCCGTGGCGGTGGTCAATCCGCAGCGCGCGGACAGCGAATACCCGGAGCGGCATCTGACGGGGGCCGGAGTGGCTTGGAAGGTAGCGCATTTGCTGTTGCGCGAGCTGGGGGATGGGAGTGAAGTTTCCACCGCCTCGGGCACAGGGGCAATGCCGCAGGCTGTCCGAGACCTCGCGGATCTGGCGGTTATCGGGACCGTAGCGGACGTGGCTCCTCTCCTGGGCGAGAACCGAGTCATCGCCAGGATGGGATTGGAGGGGCTCCGCAGCGGTGCGCGTCCCGGTTTGGCCGCGCTCGTGGAGCGGGCAGGGTTGGCTTGCGATCGCCTCAACGCGGACGACATCGGGTTTGGCATCGCGCCTCGCCTCAACGCCGCGGGCAGGATGGGGGAGGCGGCTCGGGCCGGTCGCCTGCTTCTGGCACCTGACCGCGCCACCGCTGACGATCTGGCCGCCGAGCTAGAGAAGGCCAATCTGGATCGCCGCGAGATGACGAAGGTGGCCCTGGCCGAGGCGCGCCAGAAGCTGGGGCTAGATCCGGAAGTGTTCTCGGCCGCTGCTCGCGCCCCCGCCGACCTCCCGACCGCGCTCCTGGTGCAGGGCGAGTGGGGGGTCGGCATCATTGGCCTGATCGCCGGTCGCCTCGCAGACGAGTTCGCGCGGCCGGCCGTGGTCGCGACAATCCTGGACGCCGAGGCCGGCACGCTCCGGGCCTCGTGCCGCGGCGGTGGTGGCATCAACATGGCCGAGGCCCTGATCGAGTGCGCGGACCTGCTCATTCGCCATGGCGGACATGCCGCCGCCGCCGGTTTTGACATTGCCTCGGACCGCTGGCTCGCATTCGAGGAGCGGTTCCTCGCCCTCGCTTCAGCCGGGCCACCGCGACCGGATGGACCCCCAGAGCTGGAACTGGATATGGTGCTGCCCGCGGACGCCGTCGACTTCAGCTTCATCCGCGAACTGAGGCTGCTTGAGCCTTCGGGCACGGGCAATCCGACGCCGGTCGTAGCGGTCCGTGGCCTAAGAGTGGTCCGGGTTCGCTCGGCCAAGGGTGGGGCCACGCAGCTCGTCCTGGGTCGGACGCGCGACGTACTCGATGCGGTGGCCTTCCGCCGGCCGGACCTGGCGGAGATGCTCCATGAAGGCGACCGGATCGACGTCGTCGCCCGAGCCTCGGCTCGCCATTTCGGCGGGTTCGAGTCCGTCCAGCTCGAGGTCATTGACGTATCGTGCGAAGGCGCTCAGCTCGAAGAGCATTCCGATCCGAACCCGTCGACGTCGCGGGTACCGACCCAGTTGGCGGAAAGTCAGGCAGCGGGACCGCGATCGTGACGGAACGCTTTCCGGTCGGCTAACCTTCATGCCATGGAGACATACCTCGAGCGTCTGGCCGCCCGAACACGAACCGTCGGCTCGGTCCTCTGCCTCGGCATTGATCCTTCGCCCGAGGCTCTGCCCGATGGCTTTGCCCAGAATCTGTCCGGCGTCGAGCGTTTCTGCGAGGTGCTGATCGACGCGGCGTTGCCGTATGTAGCGGCCGTGAAGCCAAACTTGGCCTTCTTTGAGGCGTTCGGGTCCACGGGCGTAGCTGTCCTGGAGAGGTTGCGCGGTCGCGTGCCGTCGGAAGTGCCGTTTGTGGCCGACGCCAAGCGTGGTGACATCGGCTCTACTGCCGCCCGCCAGGCCGTGGCGTTGTACGACATCCTGGGCGTCGACGCGATCACGGCTAACCCGTACTTGGGGTCCGAAGCCATCGCGCCGCTCATCTCGCGCGGCGACCGCTTCGCGTATCTACTCTGCCGGACGTCCAACCCAGGCGCGGGCGAACTGCAGGGCTTGGAGGTGGCTGCGGATGCGGCCCTGGGCGCCCCGGCCGAGCCACTCTACGCCCGCGTAGCCCGGAGGGCCCAGGCCTGGGGGCCGGGCGGGACAGTCGGCCTGGTCGTAGGCGCCACCGCTCCCGTGGAACTGGAACGCATCCGCGGCATCGCGCCGGGTCTCGCGCTTCTGGTGCCGGGCGTGGGTGCTCAGGGTGGGGAAGTGGATCCGGTACTGCGGTTCGGGCCCGCGGTCGCGTCTCCTGCGGGCGGACGTCCCGGCGGCGGGCTGCTCGTCAACGTCTCGCGCGGCATTTCTGGGGCGGCAGGCAGAGCCGGGGACACGGATGTCGCCGAAACCTTGGTCGCGGCGGCCAGGGAGTGGTCGCTTCGGCTCCGCATTACCGGCTGACCGCTCGTGGCAGGCTGTTGTTGGCGCGCTACACTCCGCGAATGAGCAGAGAGCCAGATGCCGGGGCAACGAGCTTCGGCGGTAAGGGCGACGAGATCGTCATCCGGCCGCGCGCGCGTCGCGACGGCGTAAGCCAAGGCGCGAAGAGCCCCGAATCGCCCGATGGCCGACCAGCCCCTGCGTCACGCCGCCCGGTCGTGCACCGCACTGCCGCGCAGCGCACGGCCGTGCCGCCGCCCAATAAGCAGCGCGTCGTGATCCTGAGCGGCCTGTCCGGCGCGGGTAAGACCGCGGCCACCAAGCTGTTCGAGGACCTCGGCTACACCTGCATGGACAACCTGCCGGGGGAGCTGCTGCCGGGCCTGGCCGAACTGGTCTCGAGTGATCGGCAGCGTTTCGAGAAGGTCGCCATTGTTCTGGACGTCCGGGCCGGCAATGCCCCCCTTGCGCTGTCGGCGATGCGTGGCGCCCTTGAGGGCCGTGGCATCAAGCCGCGGGTCATCTTCCTGGAGGCGCGGGACGACGTCCTGATCCGCCGCTTTTCGGAGACTCGACACCGCCATCCTCTGGCCGGGCGCCGCGGCATCGCCGGTTCCATCGCCGAAGAGCGTCGCCTGCTCGATCCTATTCGAGCGGACTCCGATATCGTTATCGATACGTCGGCTCTGTCGCTGCGCCAGCTCAAAGAACGCATTTTCACCAATCTTGAAGACACGTCGACAGACCAGCAGCTCGTCTTCCAGCTCATCAGCTTTGGCTTCAAGCACGGCGTTCCGCTGGAGGCCGATTTGGTCTTCGACGTCCGCTTCATGGAGAACCCGTACTACGTCGACACGCTGCGACATCTTTCCGGGCTGACGCCGGCCGTCCGCGACTACGTCATGGGGCAGCCCATCGCGCAGCAGTTCTTCGAAGTTCTGAGCCGGTTCCTGGAGCTGACGGTGCCGGGCTTCAAGAGCGAGGGCAAGACGCGCCTGACTATCGCCATCGGCTGCACCGGTGGCTACCATCGCTCCATCGTCATTACCGAAGAGCTGCGCAAGTGGCTCGAGGGGCGGGGCTTTGGCACTGTCGCGGTCTTCCACCGGGAGCTAGAACGCGAATGAACTTGCCCCGGTTGCGAGTGAGCGGCGCGGTAGTGCGGCGCTGGCTGCAGCCCGGGATCGGCTTCAAGCGCTGGCTCGCCGTTGTCTTCGTTGGTGAGTTGCTGCTGGCTCTCGCCGGCGCGCTACTGCTTCGCCAGGTCTATCGCGAGTACGAATTCTCGGGGCCCGGCCAGACCGCCCTCTACCTGCTGACCATGCAATTCGTGCCGTATTGGGTCCGAGGCTTGATCGTCGCCACGGCTGGTACGGCGTTGTTCGTGTACGGGTCGTGGCGCTCGGTGCGGGTTTTGATGGGGCCGTTCCTCAACTCGGAGAGTGAGCAGCCGCTTGTGGAGGTTATCTACCAGAAGCGTTTCCTGGCTCGCGGCCCCAAGATCGTGGTCATAGGCGGCGGGACGGGACTGTCCACGCTGCTGCGCGGCATCAAGGAGTACACGAGCAACATCACGGC
>JAYVMQ010000199.1:0-5044 GCA_043758855.1 Chloroflexota bacterium | reverse complement strand
TCGGCCGCGTCCGAACATGGGGGTGTTTGACACGCGGGCCGGTGACTCCAACACTTGAACACGGTCGAGGCCAGCGAAGCTGCCTGCTCGTTGTCGCCTCGCCTGACGTCCCGCGACGGGAGGAGATCGATGACTCGACTGACCCGCTGGCTACGACCCGGCACGACCGCATACGCGCACTGCGACGTTCCTTGCGGCATCTACGATCCCCACCAGGCCGAACTTGCGGCTCGAACCGTCGCCCGCATGGTGGAGCTGATCGGCCAACTGCCCAAGGAAAACCCGACGGAAGCAGACCGGGCCAAATTCGTCCGCTGCATTGCGATCAAGGAGCAGCACGCAGAGATCGTCAAGCGCGAGATCCAGGTTATCTGGAGCGACTACTTCAAGCCCGAGCATCTGGAGCGCTATCCAGACCTCCACGATCGAACCTGGAAGATCCTCAAGCTGGCCGGCAAGAACAAGCAGAATATCGATGCCCAGGCAGCTGCCGAGCTTGAAGCATCGGTCAAAGAGTTTGCCGACATCTTCTGGTCGACCAAGAAGTAATGTCCGTTCGGCCCGCAGGGGTTACGGACGAAGAGGACGCCGGAGGCAGCGCCTCCGGCGCTTCCGTGTCCGACCGGCCGGGAACGTTCGAGAGCCGGTGGCGACGCGCCCGCTACGGCGTGTGGCGTGTTGCCGTGGCCGAGGCGAGCATGGCCCCCGCATTGGTTCCAGGCGACTGGCTGCTGCTGGATCCAACGACCCGAAGCTGGCCTCGCCGTGGCAGCATCGTCGTATTTCGCGAGCCGGACAGCCGCATCCTGGTCATGAAACGAGTGGCAGCTGGGCCGCGGGATCGGGTCCGGATCACGGCCGGAATCCTGCACCTCGGCCCGGACGAGGCCTGGCTGCTCGGCGACAACGCCGCCGTAGCCATCGATTCGCGCCGCTACGGCCCGGTCCCGGTAGACGCCCTGGTTGGTCGCGTCTGGTTCCGCTACGCGCCGATGAGGCGAATCGGGCCGATGCAGGGCGGACCCGCCGTCACACCCGGCCGATAAGCTCGCGGGCAATCAGCTCGATCATGGCGTGGTCGCGAGGCAGCATGTCCTGCAGCATGATCCGATCCACGCCCGTGGCGGCGAACCGAGCGGCCGCAGCCCGGGCTTGATCGGGCAGCCCGACGATCCAACTCGGCCGGTGCTCATCCAGCCAGGCCGCCGCGTTGGCACCCCCCTCTCCGACCATCGCCAACAGGTCCCTGACCCGCCCATCGAACTCGGCCTGGTCAGCCCCCACGAGAAAGCCGACCATCACGGACTTGCGCATCGTCGAAGGATCGCGGCCGATCTTGCGACACTCGGCGTCCAGCAGGGCAAACGTCTCAACGCACTGGTCCGGGTCGCCGACCGACAGGTTGAACTCGTCGGCGTAGCGGGCGGCCAGACGCAGCGATCGGGGTCTGCCTTCGCCGCCCACGATGATCGGCGGGTGCGGCCGCTGGACGGACTTGGGATTGAACGAGGCGGACTGGATGCGGACCTGCTTGCCCTGGAACGACCAGCCGTCCGGCTCCTCCCAAAGGCCGTGCAGAATGGCTAGTTGGTCCTCCAACAGGTCGGCGCGTTCGCCGATCTCCGGGAAGTGGAGGCCCAACTGACTGTGCTCGGGGTCGTTCCAACCCGCCCCAACGCCGACATCGATCCGTCCGCCGCTCATCTCGTCAACGGTCGTCACAACCTTTGCGAAAGACCCCGGATGGCGGAACGTCACCGGCGAGACAAGTGTGCCCAGGCGAATGGTTGTCGTCTCACGCGCGAGGCCGGCTAGGACGGCCCAGGCGTCGGTCGTTGGTTTGTCGGCCGCACCCGGAAAGCTGCGGTAGTGGTCTGACCTGAAGAACGCCTCGAAACCGAGCCGTTCCGCCAGCTGCGCAATCTCGAGCTGTTCGACATAGCTGAGCCCTTGCTGGGGCTCGGTCATCAGCGCCAAACGCATCGGCGTCCCTCCAGGCGGCTAGTTGGTGCAGGAATTATTTGGCTGAGCAATCTCACCAACTCAGATCATGCATCCTGACCGAAGTGCGCGCATAGTTGCTGCAGAAAGTTTCGCGGGGGGCTAGACTTTCGGAGTTCTCGTCGGTTAGGGGCCGATGGGGTCCCATCGACGTTTCGTGGTTCTGTCGCATTCACCTAGGCGGGCCGGCCCCCCCTCACCGGCCCGCCTTCCTTTGTTTTGCCGCTCCAGCGGCAGCGGCACCGCTCGTCGGCATTTCCTCGGAAACCTGCGGCATACTCTTGCCATGCCCGACGCATTGACTCCCCCGGATCCGCCGCTCAGCGACGGCATCGTCACTCTACGGCCGTTCCGCGCAGATGATGCTTCGGCCATCGCGGCGGCCTGCCAGGACCCCGAGATCCAGCGCTGGATTCCGATCATTCCCGTGCCCTACACCGAGGCCGACGCCAGACGCTTCATCCTCATGACACTGCAGGCCTGGCACGACGGAAGCAGCTACGAGTTCGCCATCGCGGATGCGACGACCGACGATTACATCGGCTCGATCGGACTCCACCTCGGCCCCAACGCTCGGCGCCACGCCGTCGGTTATCTCGTTGCCCCGGAGGCCCGCGGTCGGGGTGTGGCGGTCAGGGCCCTACAGCTGATCACGCGCTGGGGTTTCTCGGATTTGGGGATCGAACGTCTCGCCCTCTGGACTCTTCCGGGCAACGTCGCCTCTCAGAAAGTCGCCGACAAGGCAGGCTTCCGCTTCGAGGGGCTGACCCGCAACTGGGAAGCGGACCGCGACGACCAACCAATTGATGCCCTCATGTTCTCGATGACGCCCGAGGATCTGGCCGAAGCGCAGGCCACGGCGGGCGCGGCCCAGGCCACGCCGAGGGGCGGGCTGATCGCCGACGTGCCGCGTGAGCTTCGTGCCGCCGGAACTCGTGTGGCAGCGTTTGTGGAGATAGCCACGATCGCCGACCTCGCGCCCGGAACGATGCGTCGCGTGACCATGGCGGGCCTGGATCTTCTGGTTGCTTGGACAGATGACGGGATTGTGGTCACAGACGACCGCTGCCCGCACATGGCGGCGCCACTCAGCGTTGGGGAGCTGGCGGGGTGCATGGTCTCATGCCCGCTCCACGGGGGCCGCTTTGATCTGGTGACCGGAGAGACGCTCCAGATGCCGACGACCGGCGGGCTCGACGCGGACGGCAACTACCACGCATCGTGGTCCCCGTCCGGGGCACTGCCCAAGCCTGAGCCACCGAGCAAGAAGCTTGAAGCGCGGCGACTGACCAGGGTCAACCGCCTGCGTTACTACCCGGCCCGCATCCGAGACGGCCTCCTGGAGGCCCAGCTACCCATTCTGCCCGAGTAGCAAATGCCGCGCCTGGACTGGACACGCGCCGCGAAGCAGTCTGCGGCGGCCCATCAGACTAGGGGCGCGACGGCGGGACCTCGGCGGCACGGGCTGCCTTCGCATCCTCGTTGACCCTCGCTGTGGAACCCGCAGTGAGCAACCGGCAGGCCTCTTCCATGTCGTCGGTGACCTGGATCAGATCCAGGTCCTCGAGTGCGACCGCGCCGTGACCGACGGCCGACTTGCGAATCCAGTCGAGCAGGCCGGCCCAGTATTCCTTGCCGACCAGGACAACCGGGAAATGGCGGATCTTGCCCGTCTGGATGAGCGTCAGCGACTCGAACAGCTCGTCTAGCGTGCCGAAGCCGCCGGGGAAGATGGCGAATCCGTCCGCGTACTTCACGAACATCGTCTTGCGGGCAAAGAAATATCGAAATTCAACGCCGAGATCGACGTAGGCATTGACCGACTGCTCGTGCGGCAACTCGATGTTGCAGCCGATCGATAGCCCGCCAGCCTCGTGACAGCCGCGATTGGCAGCCTCCATGATGCCGGGGCCGCCGCCCGTGATCACGGCGAAGCCTTCCTTAGCGAGGAGACCCGCCAGCTCCCGGGCCTTCGAGTAGTAGGGATCACCCTCGTGAAGTCGGGCCGACCCAAAGATTGTGACCGCCTTCCCCACGGCCCCCAAGGCATCGAAGCCTTCGACGAACTCGGCCAGGATGCGCAGCGCTCGCCAGGGGTCCGAGTCCAGGAAGGCCGGCCGGGCGCTCGACGCCAGAAGCCGTTCATCCTCCGTTCGGGCGTGAACTGTCAACATTTCTGACGCTTTGGGGCGATAGGTCACGCGGCCGCTACGACGCCGCTCGTGGTTATTGCCGTCGGCCTGTGCGGCGGCGACAGTGGTCAACGGCGGGGGCGGCTGGGCAGCCTCGGGCTTGACGGCCGTCTCGCCCTTGGCCTTCAACGGCTTCGAGCCGCCCTTGCTCTTGGGTTGTGAATGTGGCATTCGAATCTCCTGAGTCGTGCCGTCAGAGGATGCCACGAAGGGCACCACACCGTTGCCAAGACAGAGTAGGACTGGGTTGACGCGCCGGATCCATCACCTTCCGATTGTGGCGAGGCCCGCGAGGCGCCCTTACCCGGTTACCTCCACGCGATCCGAGAAGAGCGCGGCGACAAAGAGTGATCCTACGAGCCACAACGCCACCAGAATGAGCGCCTGGTCGGCCGGCAGCGAGGCGATGGTTCCACCGCCGCCGAACCCCCCACCCGAGCCAGTCGCAACCGCCGCATTGGCAGCATTGAACGGCATGTACTTCACGACGTCGGGCAGGAAGAGGCCGGCGAAGTTCTCTCCAAAGTAAAAGGCGATTCCAGCGCCTATTCCGGCCAGCTGGCTGCGCGCCAGAGTGGCTATGGTGAACCCGAGCGCCGCCTCCTCAGCGACAGCGAACCAAGCTTTGAGGAGCCGCTCCGGCACGTGGCCGAGCGTGGCGGTATCGCCCAGCCCGCTTGTCGAGACTCCGGCCAGATGAGCCCCGGCGATGGCCGCAACAATAGCGATCCCGAATGCGATGACGAGCCCAACCGCGATCATCAGCGATATCGAGGCGAACGTTACGAGCAAGTAGCGCACGCGGCTCTCACCGCGAGCCACAGCCGACTTCAGCGTGCCCCAACTCCACT
>JAYVMQ010000198.1:0-3467 GCA_043758855.1 Chloroflexota bacterium | reverse complement strand
CGGGAGTTGGCGCGAAAGGGCGGCCAGACGTGATTTTCGAACCCCACTCCCGAGAAACGTCGCTCAATTCGCGCCAGGTCCACGGCCCGTGTTCCATCTCCGCCCAGGCAACGTCGATGACGCCGAGAGATCCAAGGTGATCGAGGGTGTCCAGATCGGGAATCGAGCTCGGCCCGAGAAGTGGCGCGAGCACTGGCAAACCGCTCCGGAGCCTGTGCTTGGCCCGGTTTGGCCTGAGGCTCGTCAAGTCCTGCTGTCTATTGCGACCGCCACAAGTGTCCGATACGATATCTGAAATATCGAAGTGGGGCAAGGGTGGCTGTAACCGACGAACCCCGGCTGGACGGCACCGATTCGGACATTCCGGTAAGGCGGTTCTACGGCCCCGTCGACCGGCCTGATTACGAACAGGGCATCGGAGATCCCGGCCGGTTTCCCTTCACGCGCGGCAACTTCGAGGGTGGCTACCGCGACCGGCTCTGGACGCTGCGCCAGTACAGCGGCTTCGGCACAGCCGAGCAGTCCAACGCCCGCTATCGCTACCTGCTCGAAAGCGGCGGCACCGGCCTTTCCGTTGCGCTCGACCTCCCGACTCAGTGCGGCTACGACTCGGACAACCCCGAGGTCCACGAGGAGGTGGGCCGAGTCGGTGTCGCGCTCGACTCGCTTCGCGACGCCGAGATCCTGTTCGATGGCATTGCGCTCGACCGGATCTCGACCTCGTTCACCATCAACAGCACCGCCGCCATCCTGCTGGCTTTTTACGTCGCAGTCGCCGACAAGCAGGGCGTTCCGCGGGCGGCACTGCGGGGCACGGTTCAGAACGACATCCTGAAGGAGTACGCCTCCCGCGGCACCTGGATCTGGCCGCCGGGGCCGTCCCTGCGGTTGATCGGAGACACCATCGAGTTCTGCGCGGCCGAGGTCCCCAGGTTCAATGCCATCTCGGTCGCCGGCGCCCACTTTCGCGACGCGGGCGCGACCGCCGCCCAGGAAATGGCCTTCACCCTGCAGGACGGCATCACTTACTGCGACGAGGTGGTGTCGCGGGGCCGGATGACGATCGATCAGTTCGCCCCCCAGGTCTCGTTCTTCTTTTATACGCACTCGGATTTCTTCGAGGAGGTGGCCAAGTACCGGGCGGGCCGCCGCCGCTGGGCGCGGATCGTACGCGAGCGGTACGGCGCCAAGGACGACCGCTCCTGCATGTTTCGCGTCGGGGTCGTCTGCGGGGGCGCCTCGCTCTACTCGCCGCAGCCGCACAACAACATCGTCCGCGTCGCCTACCAGGCGATGGCGGCCGTGCTGGGTGGGGTCAGTCGATGTTCACCGCGGCGTGGGACGAGCCGTTCGCGCTGCCAACCGAGGAGTCAACGACGCTCGCGCTGAGAACGCAGCAGATCCTCGCGTACGAGACTGGCGTGACGCGGGTCACGGACCCGCTCGGCGGGTCGTTCTACGTCGAGGCCCTGACCGACGAGATGGAACAGCGGCTCGTGGAGATAATGGCCGACCTCGAGTCGCACGGCGGCATGGTGAGGGCGATTGAGGACGGCTATGTCCAGGGGCTGATAAGTGAGGAGGCATACAGGTTCCAGCAACGGCTGGAGTCAGGCGACAAGGTGGTGGTCGGGGTGAATCGCTTCACAACCTCCGAGACGCCAGCGGACGTCCGGGGCTACGAGATGGAGGAGGCGGACCGGGCCCGGCAGTTGGAGCGGCTCGCCGAGGTGCGGCGGGAGCGCGACGGGCGCGAGGCGGCACGCTGCTTGGAGACGCTCCGGCTGACGGCCCTGGGGCCGGATAACCTCATGCCCTGCTTGGTCGCGGCAGTGAAGGCGTACTGCACCGTAGGCGAGATCTCCGACGCGCTGCGCGAGACCTGGGGCGAATTCCAGCAGCCGGTCGTGTTCTGAGGGTCGGGAAATGCCCTCCCATGTGAGTGGCGGCGTGGCGGGAGCCACCGTGCGGGTTCTGGTCGCCAAGCCGGGTCTCGACGGCCACGACCGCGGCGCCAAGGTCGTGGCCCGAGCGCTTCGCGATGCGGGCTTCGAGGTTATCTACACCGGAATCCGGCAGAAACCGGCCGAGATCGTGGCGGCCGCGATCCAGGAGGACGTGCAGGTCGTTGGGCTCTCGATTCTCTCCGGTGCCCATGTCTCCCTGACGAGCAAGGTGATGGACGCGCTCAAGGCGGCGGGGGTCGACGACATCCTGGTGGTGGTCGGCGGCTCCATCCCGGCCGCGGACGTGGCTCCGCTGAGAGCGCTGGGGGTTGCGGAGGTCTATCCGACCGGCACCGCTCTGACTACCCTGGTCGACTCGATCCGCGGCCTAACGGGAAACTAGCGGGCCTGGGCTTCGGCGATCGCCGCCTCACCGTAGCCGAGCTCACGCAGCACTTCATCGGTATGCTCGCCCAGCCTGGGTGCAGGGCGACCCCCGCCCTGGCCCAGGGCGGCGACTGGCCCAGCGACGTGGCGATAGCCGCCGCTGGCGGTGTCACCGGCCGTCGCCACCAGTCCGCGGAATAGAACCTGCTCGTCGCTCAGCGCCTCGGAGACTCGATTGACTGGCGCGCAGGGCACTCCGCGCGCTGTCAGCAGCCGGACCCAGTGCTCCGAGGACTCAAGTCCGAGCAGGTCCTCCACGAATCCCAGGACTTCCGCGCGCCGTTTGGCGCGGCCGCGGTTGGTGGCCAGGTCCGGGGCCCGCAGGCGGTCATCGTTCAACGCATCGACAAGTCGCGTCCAGATCTCGTCATTGCCCACGAAAAGCGAGAGGTGGCCGTCAGCGGTGGGGAAGTTCTGCGCCGGCAGCAGTGAGGGGTGCGAGGCGGCGGCTGTCCGCTCGGCCTCGGCGCCGGCGTTTAGCTGCCAGGCCGCCAGGTACGTGAGCATCGAAACCTGGACATCGAGCAGGCTGACATCGAGATGCCGGCCGGTTCCGGTCCGTTCCCGCGCGAAGAGCGCCGCGGACACGGCGTAAGCGGCGGCCAGTCCGCCGCTGTGGTCGACGTAGGAGATGCCCGCCTTTCCGGGCGAGCCGTCGGGTTCGCCTGTCAGACTCATGACGCCCGCCAGAGCCTGGATGGTGTAGTCGTAGCCGGGGCGGCGCGCGTAGGGTCCGGTTTCGCCGAAGGCGGTCAGGGAGCGGGTGACGATCCGCGGGTTGACGGCAATCAGGTGGTCGTGGGCTAGGCCCAACTTCCCCATCACACCCGGCCTGAAGTTGTCGAGCACAGCGTCCGCCGTCCGCGCCAGGTCGAGGGCGGCTTGGTGGCCGGCGCGGCTGGAGAGGTTGAGGGCGACCGACCGCTTGCCCCAGTTCAGGGATAGGTAGTAGAGGGACTGGCCGCCGGCGTAGTGCGGGCCTACCCCGCGGGCGTCGTCCGGCCACAAGGGGTCCTCGATCTTGATGACGTCTGCGCCAAGGTCCGCCAGGGCCAGCGTGGCGTAGGGACCGGC
>JAYVMQ010000197.1:0-13783 GCA_043758855.1 Chloroflexota bacterium | reverse complement strand
TCTCTGGCCGGCCCCGGACAGCCAGACCGAAGAAGGACAGCATCGGCACATGTTACGTTCTGGGTCCGAGCACGAATCGGTTATCTGACCCCCACGGGCACACGAGCTCTTCCTTGAGGGTGGAGAAGAAGCTCTCGGCCACCGCGTTATCCCAGCACTGCCGCGGACGAGAGAGCGACTGGAGCCCGTGGTGCGAGCCCAAGAGCTTGCGGAAGTCCCGGCTCGTATATTGACTGCCGCGGTCCGAATCGCAGCTCGTCGAGTTCTGTGGCAACTGTGACAGCCGCTGTCATAAACGGGCTCGACGGGCCGACTCGAGACATTCAGGTCGGGCGGTTCAGGATCATCCCGATCGGGGACCCCCTTTCTGCCGCTGCCGACGATGTAATGACCCCCAGTCGACCGATGGTTCTTCCAGTCTATGAGGTAGACCCAACAACTACCCGTATACCACCATCGAGCCAAGTTGAGGATTTCCGGCATGTGTTCAAACGGCCGCCGGTAGCATGGGCACGAAGCTACCGCTCAGCTCGTCGCCGACCATCCCGCGAGTTCCCACAGCACCCAGAACGTCAGCCAGAAGGCCAACACAACCAGCCCAACCGCGAGGGGCAGAACGGGTCGGATTTCGATCCTGAACGCTGAGCGAGTAGCCAACACCGTTCCGATGGCTGAACCGACGACTGCCCCGACCGCAGTGGACGAGTACGTGTCGTAGGCCCTGACATCGGTGGTGTGAATGCCGAGGATCGGCGCAATTACCAGGTAGGGCAGGAGCACCCCACTTAGGGCGCCCACCATAACGCCAGTAAGCCCAGGCCAGCCAAGACCGCCCGCGCCGATGACTAATCCGATGGCTCCGCCCACGATCCCGGCGCACAGGACCAGTGCGATGGAGTCCCCTGGGCTGATGTTCCGCGCGTAATTAGCAGTGATCACGAAGACCGGGAGGACCACCCAACCGAGACCCATCCCAATCATCAACTGGCGATCGGTGCCAGGCACCGAACCGCTCCTGTGAGTCGGGCGCAAACTACCTCCCGTACCGGCGAAGTGTTCGGTCCTCACGGTGGGCGCCAGGCCACTTCCACGGCTTACTGACCTCGTCCGACACCCTCAAGTGTGGCTTCCCTCTTTGGCCACTCACCTGAGACTGTCGCGCCTTAAAGAGTGAATGTCCAGTGGGCATAGTCGCGTAGCATAGCGTGGTACAGTGATGCTTGTCCACGCGGAGCCGGGCGGGATGTAGGCTCCAAGCGAGTGTAGGAGGGCGTAGGGACAACACACAGGACCACATCTCCTTCCGTCGACCAACGCCGCCGCGGGAGCCCCCAGGAGACCGGTCCGCCTCCCCCACGGGCTTAAAGGTCGTCGATAGCGCGCTCGGCCCAGCCGGATTGCACCGTGGGCCAATCACTCCTCGACGCGTCGAATTGCTGACGGCGAGCGATTGGTCCCCGCGTTGAGCCAGCCCACCACAGCAGCGGAAGTGCACAGACGGGTAGGTCAAGCACCGAGTATGTCAAGCCGCCACCCTGCACATCAAGCACAACCGGCACCCAGGTCAGGGTCAGCGGTAGAAAGGGCAGAGTCATGACAGCAAGCGCGGCTAGGCCGTACCACCATCCTCGGCTCCTCATGCCAAAGAAGGCGAGCGGGAAGAGCGACGGCTTGAACAGCACGAGCGATGCTGGCGTGCCCCAGGCTGCGGCAGCCGCCAAGGCTGCGATGAGATACATCCCCGGGTTGCCGTCGAAAACGAATTCCAAGTACTTCGGACAGAGGAACACGACGAGTGAGACTGCGATCGTCCAGGACGGGGGGCGAAGATGCTTCAGCGCGGCCGCCGTGATGGCGATCGGGACAGCCCACCAGAGCACTGCCGGTAGGAGAGTGAACGGCACGAAGAGCCAGAGTGCGACCGGCGGATAAAAGACATCGCCCATCTGGAGCTGGTATGGCCCGGCCAGTTGGCGCGGCAGGAAATACGAGCCGCCGCTGAGCCAACGGGTCGTCGCGTCCATGTAGATTTGGTAGTCGACGCCGAGATTGCGGCCCCAGCCGAGTTGACTGAACCCGAAGGCCAGTTCGGCCACGATCAAGACCGCAGCCACGGATCCCACGAGGATCGATGCGTCAAGTCTGATCCGCTTTCGCATCGCCCTCCCTTTACGTCTGATGCTGTCGCCTAGCGCAACTCGCGCCACTCAGCTGTCCAAGCGTCGGCTCCGCACTGTACCGCCTCGCAGGAACTGTCACACGCCTCTGAGGTACGGCGGGGCGAGTGACCTCCTCAACCGGGCCATGGCATCATGCCCCAGATTGATCGGCTGCTCCGGTCGAGACTAGTACGACATGAGCATCGAATGCTCCTCGTTCCGCGGCCTTCCTTGCCCGCAGGCTCTCGAGCGAGTCACGATCGGCGCCGCAGAGTCAGCCTAGACCGACCACCACCTCAAGCACGTCGGCGAGTTCCTCGGCCCGCGCAAGGTTGTCGGCGGCAGCCAAATACTCAGCCATTTCCTCATCGAGTTTGGCCAGCAACAGTCCAGGTAATTCTGCCTTACTGGCGGTTCGAGCCTCGAACGGAACTCCTCGTTCCGCCAACAGCTCCGGAATGCGATCGCGGACCAACTTGTTCTCATGCGTCTTCATCCTTGGAAGCATGAGGCCAAAGGTTATCGCGTCAATTCGCCACGGTGCGCAAGCGTCGGCTACTTGCCAGGAGTAGGACGTCCGACCGACACCAACCCGCTTCGGAGTCACCGGCGAGGCAACGGGCCAAGCGGGCCGCCAGGGCCTGCTCCTCCGAGACGATCAAATAGTCTTGGGCGGTTCCGCCGGCCGACGCCGGATTCTTAGGAAAAAGCGATAGGCCAAGAACAGAAGGAAGAGCCCGAAGCCGACCGGTAGGCCGACTATGACCAGCCAAACGCCCAGAGAAGCGAGACTCTGGCCGACCTTGACCAGGGTCGCAACGGCCTCGTCGACGGTGCCGTTGATACTCCAGCCGCTCGTTGCGCTGGTAGTCTGGGTTATCGGGGTCGCCTCGAATTGCACCGTAAGCGTGCTAAAAGCCGCCTGGTCACCCAACTGGTTACGCTGGCCCTGTAGTTGCTCGATCTGCCCCAGGACTGTGGTGAGCTGGGTCTGAACCGCCAGGGTGTCGGTGATGGTGGTCACCTTGGTCATGATGACCAGCAGGGCCTGGTCAGCGGCGCGCAGATTGGTCAAGCGCGCGTCCAGATCTACCGCCGAGGCGGTGACGTCCTGGGTCTGGATCTGCTCATTGAGGATCTTCAGCGTTCCGCCACCGTTGGCGCCGTGGATAGACGCGAGTGTGGCATCCCATTTGCCCACCGGGATTCGATATGTGACCGAGATGACCAACTTGTCGGCGTCGCCGGAGCGCCCCGAGGCGGACACGTACCCGCCGGCCGCTCCGACAATGCCGTCGGCCTGGGCCGCCGAAGCCTCAGGTTTGGACGCCTGCATGTCCAATTGCCCGGTCTTGATGATCAGCGTCCGCGGACCGATCAGAGGTGCGGCCGTTTCGCCGGCCGCGGGGGCAGATGTCGGGGGACCCCCGAACTCTTTGCTAACAGGTCCAGGGAACTGAGGAACCGAGGCTGGGCCCGCACTGGCCGCGGATGAGGAGCAGGCTGCGAAGCTCAGGCCGACCAGCACCAACAAAGTGAGAGCGGCCAGGCTTCTGTTCGTGGCTCTCATCGAGACCCCTCCATGCGGACTGCGACGGACAACCGTCGTCAAAGCTAGACACAATGTATTCGCGCCGGGTGCCCTCAAAGGTTCACTAGGTGGGGCGATCGACTGGCGCTCGCGCTCCTCCGACACGAGAACGTCGTCTATTGATCGGATCGAGACTACTCGCCCATGGCCCGGGCATTGCCTTCTGGTCCAACTTGCCCGGAGCGAGAGTAGCCATCCGGGCGCGACCCTTCCGCGGGTGGCGCGGCGGCCTGGAACCGCCGGGGCGCAGGAGCCACGCTCGGGCGCGGGCTCGCACAGCAACAAATCGCCGGTCCGGGGCCGTTCGGAGTGGTCGCGCCCGACCAGTCGCCCTCTCAACTGCCGTAACTCCCACCTCCGGCAAGTCTGACTAGATGCCGCGCTACATGCGGGATCACGCCCGGGCCGCGGGTCAGCCGCCGCCCCGCCGACAGTGGCCCGAGTCGGCCATTGGCCCCAAGCCAGGGCAGCCCAGAGTCTCTACGCTCACAGGGCGGTTCAGACAGGCGATGGCTCACTCCGCGGGTGCACTGACGAACCGAAACCGGCGCAACTCGCCCCGTGCCGTGCTTGCGCGTGTCGTGGTTGACGAGTGTCGTGGTTGACGAGTTCCGCGACGGCGCTATTCTTCAGTCACGGCAAGAACGCGCGGACGAGGCACGGGGTGACCGAGGCCAGGCGGTGATCAACAACCACGCGGCGCTCATCAGGGTCATCGCCGATCTGATGCACGGCGACTACAAGCAATCAGTGTGCGGGCGCGTCACTCTGCCGCTCTCTCTGCTTCGACGGCTCGACCGCGTCCTCGAGGTCACCAAGGCGCAGGTCCTCGCCAGCCCCAGGATGCTCACCGTTACCGAACGTCGACCCTATCGTCAAGGGCGCCTCCGGCGTCGAGGAATGCACTGTGTCCCGCCTGAACCTCAAGGTCATCCTGGCGACACGACGCAGATCATCGGCCGTCGCCGTGCGTGGATCGCCGTCGCCGAAATCCGCGACGTTACCGAGAAATCCGACTTCGATGGCCAGATCGACCCGATCGACCAGGCTCCGAACGTCGAGATGGGTTTCATCTTCGCGGATCTCCGAGGATCTCCGGATCAGCTCGTCCGCCCGCCAGCGGTATCGGCTCGCAGCTTTGCTCGGGCAACTGCAGGAGGTTGACATGGGCCTGTTCGGGCCGCCTGATATCGGGAAAATGAAGGCGCAAGAGGACGTGGAAGGACTGGTCAAGGCGCTCGACTATGCCAAAGATCTGGAAATCCGCGTTAAGGCAGTTAAGGCGCTCGGAGAGATTGCTGTTATCGCCTCAGGTCACGTTAAGGAGAGGCTGAGGGCACAGAAAGGAGCGGATCACAAGCCCCTTGAGGTCGACCCGCTTACGAACGAGTACTCCAAACTGGCAGGGCGAATAGCAAAGGCATTGACTATCGCGCTTGGGCACAAGGATGCGGCAGTTCGGACCTCGGCTGTCGCAGATATGTACGCTCTTGGCCCAGATTGGATCCCATGGATTGCTCAACAGCATATGCACCTCCTTGTCGGATCCCAGCCATTCAGATCTTCTTTTGACTCACTGATCCGACGGTTTGGGCCAGAAGCCGCTCGGCCGTTAATTGAAGGCTTCTTTCCTCGACACGCGGCGTTCGTGCGTCCAATTCTGCTGGCCATAGGCGCGCCGGCTGTGCGTCCGCTCGTCGAGACGATCGAGCTGCAGGGACGTTTTGCCGATGAACCGTACTCCTCTGATTATGGGGATGCAGTTCGAATACTGGCCGAACTCGTTCCTGGCTTGGACACGGAATCTCGTGCCACGGCCGTGGAAGCGCTCATAACGGCTTGCAAGGCAAGCAGCCACAGGATTCAAAGTGCGGCGGCTCAATCCCTCGGAGGTCTAAAGGCGGCCGGGGTCGTGTTTCTCATCGCAGCACTCGAAGACGACAACTCAAACGTTCGTTGTGCCGCCGCCGCCGCGCTCGGCAAGATCGGCGACCGGCGTGCGGTGGAGCCTCTCGGTGCCGCGCTCAAGAGCAAGGACGAGATGTTGCGAAAGGCTGCTGCCGAGGCTCTCGCCAGGATCGGCGCACCAGTGGTTCAGGCGCTCACCGCCGCCGTGTCGGACGGAGACGACCAGGTGCGCAAGGTCGCAGCCGCAGCGCTCGGCAGAGTTGGCGATACCCGTGCGGTTCAGCCTCTTGTCCTCGCCGTGTCGGACGGAGACGACCAGGTGCGCAAGGTCGCAGCCGCAGCGCTCGACGAGACCGGCTGGAATCCGGACAACAGCGAAGACGGGGTGGCCGACTGGACTGCCCGGGAAATCCCGCCTCTGTTTGTAGCTATTGAAAAGGGGCAGCTTGATGCGGCAATCCAATTGATGGCTAACGGCGCAGACGTCAACTCTGGCCGGAGTGGTGGCAATAGTCCGCTGCACGCCGCCTCCTTCGGTGGCCATCTGCAAGTCGTTGCACAACTCATCCAACGCGGCGCGAACATCAACGCCAAGATCACAGGCGGGGGTGATCCGGGTGCCACCCCGTTGCACTTGGCCGCAATTAATGGAAACGCCGATGTGGTCTTGATGCTGCTTAAGAGTGGTGCCGATGCCAATTCAAGGCTCGGCGGCAGCGGCCAAACGTCCACATCGGGGGCCAGCCCATTGCACCTGGCGGCCACGCACGACCAAAGCGGCGTGATCGAGGTCCTGGTCGAGAACGGTGCCAAGCTGGAGGCCGTGGACGATTACGGCGATACTCCACTCCATTACGCAGCCAACATAGGGTGCAACGACGCGGGTCGTGTCCTGATTGAGTTGGGTGCCAATGTGAATGCCGAGGACAAGTACGGCCGAACTCCATTGAGCCTCGCTGGCCCACAGAGTTCCGTGGGTACACTCCTGCGCCAAGCAGGCGCAAGACGGTAGGTGCCCGCGCGGCGGCCAAGGGCGGCGGCGTCACTGCCGCAGCGCGCAGCGGCGATAACCATTTCTCGACAGAAGTGGTGTCCTGAGTTGACCCGTACGCTCCGTTCGGCGACCGTGACGGTGCCACATGCCGCGATTCAGCCAACCGGTCGCTCACGCGAGGTGCGTATCAACTGCCTCGGACCACTTGGCCCGCCAGCGTAAGATCGGCGGGTGCACTTCCAGAGCATCCTGTTCGATCGACCCGACGCGGGCAGGCGTCTCGACGAGGGCGCCGCTCGGGATCTCCTGGCCGACCTGAGACTCGATCACGTCATCGACTCGATAGCGGGCGTTCGTGACGAGTACGACCTGCGGCCCCTGTTCCTCACGCCGCTCGGCAACGTGGATTCGGTCAACTACCGGCAGGATGTGTTCCGCGATCTCGAGGATCCCGCTCTGATGGCGCATGTTCGCGCCTTCTCCAAGAGCCTGCGCTCGATGCGTGAACATCTGGCCCACGGCGAGCTGAATTCCAGGTACCGGAAGCTGCGCTGGTTCGCGGGCGCCGTCGGCGTCTACAGCGAGGCCGTGAGCGAGCTGACGAGCGCGCTGGCTACGACGAACCTTCGCTCCCAGGGCTTTCTGGGTCTGCGCGAATACCTGGACTCGTACGCCAAGTCGATCGGGTTCGCGACTCTGGTCGGCGATACGAAGAAGATCACGTCCGAGCTGGCGTCGATCAGGTACCGCCTCGACGTCATCGGAGAAGAGGTTCGGGTTGCCAGGGCCACCCATGGTCCCGAGTCGGACTACGCCACGGAGATAGACCGGCTCTTCGAGAGGTTCAAGACGGGCACCGTCACGGAGTACTCCTTCAGCCTATCTGCCTCGGCGGCGACGTATGAGTTGGAAGGCGCCGTGCTGGACACGGTGGCGCAGATCTACCCGCGAGTCTTCGCCGGATTGGAGAAGTACGCCGACCGACACTCGGGCTACCTGGATGCCACGATCGCCGCCTTCGATCGCGAGATCCACTTCTACCTGGAGTACAAGGGCTACATCGCGGACCTGCCGGGTCGTGGATTGGCAGTTTGCTACCCGGTCGTGAGCTCCGATTCGAAGGCGATCTCGGCGCATGCGGCCTACGACCTGGCGCTGGCCCACCGGCTGCACGGCGCCGCCGCGATCGTGACCAACGACTTCTTCCTCACTGGCCCCGAACGCGTCCTCGTGATCACCGGTCCGAACCAGGGTGGCAAGACGACGTTCGCCCGCACCTTAGGCCAGATGCACTTTCTGGCGAGCCTGGGCTTGCCCGTGCCCGGCCTCGACGCCAGGCTGCATCTCACAGACAACGTCCTCACGCATTTCCAGCGTCAGGAGCGGGTCGAGAACCAGCGCAGTGAGCTTGAGATTGGACTCCAGCACGTCCACAAGATCCTCGAACGCGCGACCTCGAACAGCCTGATCATCCTGAACGAGGTCTTCAGCTCCACGTCGCTGACCGATGCGGTGTTTCTGAACACGGCTGTGCTGGCGCGCATCACCGACCTCGATGCCCTGTGTGTCTGCGTCACCTTCCTCGACGAGCTGTCGACTCTGAATGAGAAGACGGTGAGCATGGTCGGCTCGGTCGACCCCGACGACCCGGCTGTGCGAACGTACAAGGTGGTTCGTCGTCCGGCCAACGGGCTCGCCTACGCGGCCGCGATCGCGGCGAAGTACAGCCTTTCATACGACAGCGTGAAGCGGCGGATCGGGACATGAAGGCGCAGCTTCTCTATGCCGATCACGACTTCGATCCGCAAGGCGCCCTGCCGCCGAACGGCGCAGGGCTGGCGGACGACCTGGGCCTCGAACTGCTGTTTCGGTCGATGGCTCAGGGTGACGACTTCGTGCTGGAGACCGTTCGGACGGTGGCGCTCGCCAGTCTCGTCAAGCCGGACGAGATTCTCTATCGACAGCGAATCCTCAAGGACGGCATGGAGCACGCAGCCACGGTCCGAGAGCTCTATGACCTGGTCGGCAAGACTCTCGCGGCCGAACGCAAGATCTGGGGCGGGCTCCTCGACGACTATGCCGAGGGTCTGCTCCATAGATCGGTGGCAGTGCTCGAATTGTTGTCCGAGTACCTGAAGAAGCTGCGCCGCATCGCCGACCGGCAAGCGGGCAGATTCCACTCCGAGGGCCTCTCTGAACTCTTCAGCATGCTTTCGCTTCAGCTCGACGGCGACTACCTGAAGTCTCTCGATGAGCACCTGAGACAGCTGAGCTTCAAGGACGGCGTGTCGATGGGCGCCGTGCTGGAGGAGGCGAGTGCGAGCCCCTCGTATCTCCTGCTCGAACCGCGCCCGGCGACCTGGCCCCGGTTCGTCTCGGATCGGATCGATGACGTTCGCACTGTCAACACGTCGCCCACTCAACCTGCGAAGGCGCGTGGGTCGACTCTGTCGCCGGTGCTGGCGTTGATGCCGTTGCTGGCACAGCGGCCCGGCGGCAGGCTGGAGAGCAGCGCGGAGGAAGACCGCTCGAAGGCGCTGTCCGATCTGCGGGGTAGAGGCATCAGTTCCGTCGCCATTTCGCTGGCCCAGGCGGCCGACAATATCCTTGCCTTCCTGCGGAGCCTGAGATTCGAGCTCGCCTTCTACGTCGGTTGTCTCAATCTCCACGAGCAGCTGGCGGCAATACGACAGCCCACATGCATGCCGGAACCGCTGCCCGCCGGCGTCGTTGGGCTGCGCGGTCAGGGCCTCTATGACGTCTGTCTCAGCCTGAGCATGAAGGCATTGATCGTTCCGAACGACTTCGAGGCCGACGGGAAGACCCTGGTGATGATCACCGGCGCCAATCGAGGCGGTAAGTCGACCTTCCTCCGCAGCGTCGGCCAGGCTCAGCTCATGATGCAATGCGGAATGTTCGTGGCCGCCAGGGGTTATAGGGCGAGCGCGTGCGACGGCCTGTTCAGCCACTTCAAAAGGGAGGAAGACTCATCCATGCGCAGCGGCCGGCTTGACGAGGAGCTGAGCCGGATGAGCGAGATCGTGAACGCGGCCAGGCCCGGCAGCATGGTCCTCGCCAACGAATCCTTCGCCTCCACAAACGAGCGTGAGGGCTCCGAGATCGCGCGCCAGATCGTCCGCGCCCTGACCGAATCGGGAGTCAGGGTTGTGTACGTAACTCACCTCTTCGACCTGGCCCATGGCTTCTTCGTCCAGGACCTGGACTCGGCCCTCTTCCTCCGGGCCGAGCGAGAGGACGACGCCCGGCGGACCTTCAAGGTCGTGGCGGCGGAGCCGCTCCCGACGAGCTACGGCGAGGACCTTTACAGGCAGATCTTCCTGGAAGGCCGGCGCCCGGCCCCTGATGGCGGCGGCCCACCCGCTGATGGCGGCGGCTGAGATACAAGCCCGGGCGGTTTGGGGGGCTGTCGACGACCGGGGGCTGTCCCGTGGAGGAGGAGCCCGCCTGCTCTCGTTAGGCGTCTCTCTCAAAGGTATACCGTAGTGGGACGTTGCTCTCGGTTCGTTGCGGACGGGCCGACCGGCGAGATGCAATCGGGTGCGGGCCGATGGGTCTCCTCGCTCGATCCGCCAAAGGACCACGATGACCCAGGGTTCCCGAGATCAGCAGCTCCTGGAGGAGGCCCTCGCCGCGGGCAGTGCCAGTCGACACAAGGCCGACCGCGAGCAGGCCAGGCTCGACGCCAAGGAGCTCGAGAAGCCTACCGCCAAGGAGCTCGAAGCCCCCTCGTCCGACCTGATCGCAATCGACGACTCTGTCCGGATGTACCTCAACGAGATCGGCAAGGTCGCCCTCCTGACCGCCGAGGAGGAGGTCGTGCTGGCCAAGGCGATCGAGCTCGGCGAGCAGATGGTCGAGGCACCCTGGAAGGGGATGATCTCGCTCCACGAGTGGACGACCCATGACACCGAGCGCAAAACGCGGACGGCCAAGCCTCGGCACCGCCTGCCGTTCGGGCCCGAGGCGCATACGATGGTCCGCGCCGCCATCGCCGACGGGGCGGCCGGTGACCTGCTGGTGCCCACGCCGGACTTCCATTTCGTCAAGGCCGCCAAGGATGCCCAGTCCGACGGGACGAAGCAGCTCCTCAAGGACGCCCGCCACCTGGCCACGGCCTACAACGAGGCGCTCACGCGGGACGCCTTCGTCAGCCTGCTGGACTTCGCCTACCTCGCGGTCCACAACGGCGATCTCGACTCGCGCGACAACGTGGGCCTGCATGCCCTCTACGACTGGACCCGCGACGACGTCGCATTCCCCGCCCTTGAGCGCTGGATCACCGCCGGACACGATTCCGCGCTACTCAAGAGGCTCGGCTTCGATCCGGAGGTGCCGCTCAATACCAAGCTCGCCCACCGCATGGGAGAGCTGGTCATGATCGGGCGCGATGCCCGCGAGCAGCTCATCGTGGCCAACCTGCGGCTCGTTGTGTCGATCTCCAAGAAGTACGTCGGCCGCGGCATGAGCTTCCTGGCCCTCACTCAGGAGGGCAACATCGGCCTGATTCGGGCGGTCGATAAGTTCGACTACGAGCGGGGCTTCAAGTTCTCCACCTATGCCACGTGGTGGATTCGCCAGGCTGTTACGCGCGCGATCGCCGACCAGGCCCGCACCATCCGCATCCCAGTCCACATGGTGGAGGCGATCAGCCGGGAGGCCCGAGTTTCGCGCTCCCTCCTGCAGGAACTGGGTCGCGAACCGACTGTCGAGGAGATCGCCGAGGCTATGTCGCGCGGCCAGGAGGTTGTGGTCACCCCCGACAAGGTCCGGGAGATCATCAAGTCCAGCCAACGGGCGCTCTCGCTGGAAACCCCGATCGGCGAGGAAGGAGACGCCCACCTGGGCGACTTAATCGAGGACAAAGCCGCGCTGGCCCCGGCCGACGAAGCGTCGCACCAATTGCTCAAGGAGCAGGTGGAGGCCGTGCTGGACTCCCTGACCGGCCGAGAGCGCCGAGTCCTCCAGCTCCGCTTCGGCCTCGAGGATGGCCGCGCCCGCACTCTCGAAGAAGTGGGCAAGGAGTTCGGCGTGACGCGCGAGCGGATCCGCCAGATCGAAGCAAAGGCCCTCCGTAAGATGCGCCACCCGAGCCGGGCGCGAAAGCTTCGGGACTACCTGGTCTAGCCCGGTAGCCGGGCCGCAGGGCACGATCAGGTTCACCAACCCGGCCTACCGCGTCGAAGCTGTCATCGGCATCTGTCGACTTCCTGCCTTCTCATCCCACTGGGCCGACGGCTCAAGCTTGACCACCGTCCATATCCTCTAGCCGATGAGGCGGCCGCCGACTTGCTCCAAGGAATCGACGATCGAGCGGATCTGCGATCCACCATCGAGTTCTAGAGGTCCGTCCAGGGGCAACCGTCAACAACACTCTCGGTTGGTCTGGTTCCAGGCGAGTCCCGATCCGGGAGACTTAGGCCGAGGTACCGCGCTCGGTGGCCGGCGAACAGCCCGACCGTTCAGCTTGCCCCGTGGTTCTTGGCCGCCGCTTTGCGCGCCTCATCCCAGTCCTTGCGGAACTGCGCGATCCCCTTGTCCGTGAGCGGGTGGTGAACCATCTGCTGCAGGATATTGAAAGGGATCGTGGCAATGTGGGCACCGGCCAGAGCAGCCTGCGTCACGTGCAGCGGCCCTCGGATTGAGGCGGCCAGAACTTCGGCCTTGATGTCATGGATGGCGAACAACTCGGCCAGCTCCCGGATCACGATCATGCCGTCCTCGTTGATGTCATCGAGGCGGCCGACGAACGGCGAAATCAGACTGGCTCCCGCCTTGGCGGCAAGAAAACCCTGATTCGTGGAGAAGACGAGGGTGCAGTTGGTCTTGATTCCCTCTTTGGCGAAGCGCGAGATGGCCTCTAGACCGTTCTCGCTCATCGGGACTTTCACCACGATGTTCGGGGCGATCTTCGCGAAATGGCGCCCCTCGGTGAGCATGCCCTCGACATCCTCGGCGATGACCTCGGCGGAGACCGGTCCCGCGGTGATCGTGCAGATATCGGCGAGAATCGCGTCATACGATCCGCCGACCTTGGCGTACAGGGACGGGTTTGTGGTGACTCCGTCCAGCACGCCCCAGCGGGCGGCGGTCTTGATCTCTTCGATCTCGGCGGTGTCAAGGAATATCTTCATGGCATGGCTCCAGAATGCTTGACGAGAGAACGAGTCTAGGCCCCAGGGGGCCGGGCATTCGGTGCCGAAACATTTGTCCCGCGGCTTGCGGCGGCGCAGAGTGCCTGTATCTCGAAGTATGCGATGGAGAGCACAATGGCGAGTGCCGATCGCCGAAACGCTGGCGAAGACGCAAGGTCATCCGGGAGCGAACGATGAGCACTACCGGCTCGTTCTTCAGGACCAAACTGGCGAGCCGTGAAAATGTGGCTGAGCGGACGATGTCCTTCCGGTTCGAGCGGCCGGCCGATTGGTCGTACCGCGCCGGGCAATCGGTGGACATGACTCTGCTCGATCCGCCAGAGACCGACGCCGAAGGCAATACTCGTGCCTTCACCATCTCGAGCGCACCGCGTGAGAATGTGATCACGATCACGACTCGCCTGCGTGACACGGCCTTCAAACGAGTGCTGCAGCAGGTTCCCCTCGGGACCGAGGTAAAGATCGAAGGCCCGTTCGGGGACCTCCGGCTCCACCGCGCCGCTCGACCGGCCGTCCTGCTGGCCGGCGGCATCGGTATCACGCCGTTTCGTAGCATCCTCGTCGAGACGATCGGCGAGGGCTCCCTGCCATACCGCGTCGTGCTGTTCCACGCCAATCGGCGGCCAGAGGACGCGGCGTTTGGGGATGAGGTGAGAGCGCTCGCAAAAGCGGACCCGAATCTCACCTTCGTGCCGACGATGACCGCAATGGCCGATTCCATGCGGGAATGGGACGGCGAGCGAGGTCATGTCGATGCGGCCATGCTTGGGCGACACCTGGACCGCGTAGTCAATCCCATCTACTACATGGCGGGACCGCCGGGCATGGTCGGGGAGACACGTACGATGCTCGTCGCATCGGGTGTGGACGAGGACGACATCCGGACCGAGGAGTTCGCCGGGTACTAACTTCCACCATTGGCGGGCGGCTGCGCGAATGGTTGGCCTTGCTGAGGTGC
>JAYVMQ010000196.1:0-3888 GCA_043758855.1 Chloroflexota bacterium | reverse complement strand
CCAACGTCCGCAAGCACGCTCGATCTAATCGAGTGAGCCTGAGTTTGGTCCTCGATGGCCAGGATCTTGTTCTGCGTATCGAAGACGATGGCGTCGGTTTTGAGGCCGAACTGTTGGCGGTCGGTCCGGAGCGCTGGCCGCACTTCGGTTTGGCAGGGATGAGAGAGCGGGCCGAGTCGATTGGAGGAAGCATCGTCTGGCGTAGCCAGCCCGGTCGCGGTGCGCAGATCGAGCTACGCGTTCCGGTTAGCGGGCCCGCAGGTAATCGCTCAGCCATCGGCATCGCTTCACTCAACGGAACGGGCAGCCCTGTGGCGCAGCACCAGGCGGTCCGATCGTCCGCCCCTGCCGTATCGGAGGCAAACTGAGGCCATGAGAACTGTCCTCGTTGATGATCACGCCCTGTTCCGCGATGGCGTCGCCTCGCTGCTGCTGGCTTGGGGACATGAGGTCGTGGGCCAGGCCTCCGACGGCGGGGAGGCTATCGATCTTGTCGACGAAACCTCGCCCGATGTCGTCCTGATGGACGTCCGGATGCCGCACGTATCCGGTCTCGAGGCGACGGCGACAATCCACGAACGCCACCCTGAGGTGGCCATCGTGATGCTTACCGTGAGCGAGGATGAGGCCGATCTCTTCCGCGCCATCAAGGCCGGTGCCCAGGGCTATCTGCTCAAGAACTTGGAGGCGCCGCAACTCCGCACGATGCTGGAGGGGGTGGCGCGCGGCGAGCCAGCCATAACCCCGGCCACGGCCGCCCGAATCATCGATGAGTTCCTCCGGGTGCCGGGCGGTAGCCCACGGGCGTCTCAGCGCCTGACCGATCGAGAGCTTGAAGTGCTGAAGCTCGTCACCGTCGGCCAGCGCAACCGCGAGATCGCGGCTGAGTTGGGCATCAGCGAGAACACGGTCAAGTTCCACCTCAAGAACATCGTCGAAAAGCTCCACGCCCAGAACAGGGCGGAGTTGGCTGCTCGAGCGGTGCGCGAGGGCCTCGTCCCCGATCCGCCACGGGATGCCTTCACGTCGAGCCCCTACCGCGATTCGCCGTTCCGCCGTCGCTAAGGGAGCGCCAGACTCGACTACCCGGCCGGGTAGCTCGGTTGCTGTCTTACGGCAGATGGCAGTAGCCGTGTCCGGACGCCATTCTCAGGCCGACAACCAACGTACGGCCGAGGCGTCCAATGGGCTACCGCATCCAGATCGAGAACGACGGCTGTCTGAACTGCGGCGTCTGCATGGACGTGTGCCCTGTCCAGGCCCTCGACATGAGCCGGCCGCAGCGGCCGGGCGTCGAAGGCGCCGGGATCTTCGGAAAGCCCTTCAACTGGATGATGGAGTTCCCCGTCCAGGTCGGTGAGTGCATCGGTTGTGGCATCTGTGTCCGCGAATGTCCAACGCACGTCGTGATACTCGACACCGTTGCCGGTGCTACGCCGCTGGCCGCTCGCCAAGGCCCGATCAGCCGGCCGGCGGAGCCGACACCGGCATGGCAGCCGCTCAGCGAGGTCACTCGCGAATCGCTCAAGCCGGCTCGCGTCTCGCCCTGGGGCAACCTCTTCCAGTGGCGCACGAGCGAGCGGCCCCAGGACTGGCAAGTTTGGCGTTCCATGGTGAGCGACTCGCGCCGGGATCCAATCGCCCCTTGCCAGGAAGCCTGCCCCGCAGGCACCGACGCCGGTCGCTATGTGGGCCTGATTGGCCAGGGCCGCTACGACGAAGCCTACGCCGTGGCGGCGGAAGTCAACCCATTCCCGTCCGTGTGCGGCTGGATCTGCACCGCTCCGTGCGAGTCCGCCTGCCGACGTGGCACGCTGGACGAGCCGATCGCCATTCGGCGGCTCAAGCGTTTCGCGGCCGAGGCGGGCAAGCTTCCGCCCGTTGTGCCCCCGAAGAAGCGGCGCAAGGAGAAGGTCGCCATAGTCGGGGGAGGGCCCGCCGGCATGTCGGCCGCCTACTACCTGGCCCGCCTCGGCTACGGAGTGACCGTCTTTGAGGCGATGCCCGTGCCGGGCGGCATGATGGCCATCGGCATCCCCGAGTACCGACTGCCCCGGACCGTCATCCGCGAGGAGATCGACCGGATCGTGGGCCTAGGCGTGGAGCTGAAGCTGGACAGCGCCATGGGCCGCGACTTCACTTTGGCCGACCTCGAGGCCAAGTACGAGGCCGTCTTCCTTGCCACCGGCGCATCGCGCAGCCGCAAGCTCGGTGTACCGGGCGACGACCTGCCGAGCGTGGTCCCGGCCACGTACTTCCTCAAGCAAGTCAACCTGGGCGAGAAGCCCGTTCTGGCGGGCGCGGTCGTAGTCGTTGGCGGTGGCAGCACGGCCATGGACGCGGCCCGGTCCGCTCTCCGGTCTGGGGCCTCGGCGGTGACCATCCTCTACCGCCGCGGTCGAACCGACATGCCCGCCCAGGCCGAAGAGGTGGAGGCCGCCGAACACGAGGGCATCAAGGTCTTGCTCGAGGCGGCCGTGACGGAAGTCAAGGCCAACGGCAAGGGCGTGACCTCGGTCACATACGTTAGCCAGCGACCGACCGGCAAATTCGAGGGCGGACGTGCTCTGTACGAGCCAATCCCCGGCAGCGATCGCGCCATCGACGCCGTCACGGTCCTTGTGGCCGTCGGTGAAGAGCCCGATCCATCGATCCTCCCCGCGGGCGCAGGCATCGAAACGAGTGGCTTCTCGGGCATCGTTGCCGACGCTGGCATGGCCACCAGCCGTAAGGGCGTGTTCGCCGGCGGCGACGTCGTTTCGGGCGCGAAGACGATCATCCACGCCGTCGGTGCCGGCCGCCGCGCCGCCGGTTCGATCCACGAATATCTATCCGGCAGCCGCAACGGCGAGGCCGAAATCATGGCCACGGTCCGGGTGCCGAAGCTGGCCGAGCCGGTCTTGAGCGTGGATCTGGCCGTACGGCCGAGGGTCGGCATGGAGCTGCCGGCTTACCTGCCGGGTTCGTTCGCGGCCACGCAGCCGAGCCTGGATCCGGCCACGGCCAAGGCTGAGGCGAGCCGCTGCTTCAGGTGTGACGCCGTCTACCGCTGCGAGCAGGTCCACGTCCAGTCAGGGCGCGGTCCCAGGGATGGCCCTCGCCCTCCAGCCAATCAACCAGCACCGGCGCTGATCGGCCGGCCCAATCTCGCCGAATCGGCGAGCAATCCACGGTCGGTCACAGGAGGTCGAGACTGATGGACTCCGCCGCGTTCGGAGCTGCCGAACAGTTCATCGAAGGCACGATAGCCGCAGCCCTCGTGGCGCTTTGGCTGCTGGCCATTGCCATGCATCTGGGGCGGCCCTACATGCTGGCGATGACCCGCAAGTTCACCCTCCGCCTTGGCGCGGATCTGTGGTGGACGATCTACGTTGGCCTGCGCGACGTCCTGCTTCTCCAGGTTTTCCTGGGCAGCTTCATCTTCTTCTACCCGGACGTGGTCGGTAAGAACGATCTGCCGATTACCG
The DNA here is from genome assembly GCA_043758855.1 of Chloroflexota bacterium. Lineage (GTDB taxonomy): Bacteria > Chloroflexota > Limnocylindria > Limnocylindrales > CSP1-4 > Fen-1039. The sequence goes on along the minus strand of JAYVMQ010000196.1, from coordinate 421 downwards.
GCGGCCTGGCCGGCGCGGTTGCCTTCGCGGTTCTCATGCTCAAGCTCATGACGAAGGGCGACTCGAACGCGCGGAGCTTCCAGCTCCAGACCTTCCTGCTCGGCCTGGGTGCGACGCTCTACCTGGTGCCCTACGTCCTGGGCAGCCAGGTCACCACCGTCAATAGCAGCATCGCTACGCAGCTGGCCTCGGTCTTGGTTAGCTCGCAGAATCCGACCTGGGCCTTGGCTCTCTGCTATCTGTCTCAGGCTCTCGTTGGAGTCATGGGCCTGATCGCGGTCATCTACAACCTCCGCCTTGCCTCGCCCTCCCCGCGCAAGGCCGATGCCGTCGCTGCCAGCCAGCCCGCGGCACAGAGCTAGGAGATCCCGATGCCTGAACAGCAAGCCCTCGTCCAGGGAACGCAATACTGGCTCGTCCT
>JAYVMQ010000195.1:0-6171 GCA_043758855.1 Chloroflexota bacterium | reverse complement strand
GAGGCGCAGGGGGAGCCTGGGCTGGCCGCCCGCCTGAGGCAGTTCTAGGGCGAACATGGTGCAGGGCTCGGCCGGACCGACACTATGCACCCATCGTGTTGGCTCAGGTTGAGGGTTGGAAGCGCATCATCTGCATCGCGCCCGGCGCCAAGACGCCAGACGCTGCGAGTCACGATCGCTTCCCGAGTCCAGGAGTGCCCCTCTGCCCGCCTCGAGTCGGCGGCTGCGCGACCGGCGAGCTAAGCCTCGTCCGGATCTGAAGCAGCCGCCAAGACGGCCTGGTCTCGGTCGATCATCGTCTTTGCCTGGGTCAGGAACCGGCAACCCCCGAGCTGCTTCTCAAGCGCCCCGAGTGCGCCCTCATCGAGATCTCCGACCTTCATGAAGGCGTCGCCGACGACCGCGAGGAAGTCGCCTTCATCGGACTGCGGGAAGGCCGCGGGTGTCCAGGGTTCCACGTTGGGGCACTCGCTGGGAACGAGGTCCATGAGCAGGTCGAACGTGCAAGCACGAACGGACCGCTTCACGACATCGGTCTCGTTCTCGCTGTGCAGAATGGCGAAGCCAATCGCCTTGAAGCCCGCGTCGTTGAGGGCGCCGATGACGGCGCTCCATGCCTTCGGCTCGCGGTTGGCGTAGCTGAAGATCAGATGTCCGTCGCTCTTGAGCGTGCGGTGCGCCTCGGCGAAGATCCGCGTGAGGAGACCCTGGTAGTCGTCGCCTTCGGCGTTCTGACCGGTGCTCGAATTGGCGACGGCTTCACCTTCGAGCCGGTCTATCGATTGTCTCGCCCACGCGCGGAAGGGCAAAGACAGCTCGTCGTACTGGACGTCGTCGTGATACGGAGGGTCTGTCAGGCAGACATCCGCGACGCCATCGAGGAGCAGCATCCGCTCGGAACTCCCCTCGACGACTCGCACATCGACCTCGACCGGCAAGGCGGTCCGGTCTTCGCCGGCGGCGATCGGCCCCTCGACCACCAGCTTGGCCGCACGGTGGTCGCGCAGCCACTGTGAGCCTCTTGCGAACGAGGCAAGACGACGGAGCACGCTTCCCCGGCCAGCGCCTTGGTTGCCCCAGACGTTCGGCTCTGCCGCGAAGGTCGTGAAGTTGAACCGATGACCCGCCATCGACTCGTAGCTCTTGAGGTAGTACCGGTCCCAGCGCGACAGGTTCCCGGCCATCTCGACTGAGCCGACGATCGCCAGGCGGAGCCCGAGGACCGTCGCTTTGGAGTCGGAGGCGACCTCTGCGAGCTGCAACAGCTGCTCGATCAGGTGGCGTTGGCGGGCGGGATAGATGTCGTTCCAGCTCTTGAAGCCATGCCGCAGGAGGACGTGCGTCTCCTGCCCTGCCGGGATTTCGCCGAGCTCCATCTCCGTCGGCCAGCGAGAGTCATTGGCCTGGCGCTTCTCAGCCGCGGTCGGGACGGCGAGCTCGCGAGCGCGGCCTTTGACCCGCTCGACGAGTACTGGCTCCCACTGCCACTTGCCCTTGGTCGCGAGCGCTTCGAGCTTGTTCTTGGCGCCGCAATAGGGACACGTCGCGAGTCGCCGTGCCGTGTAGTCGGCCGTCGGATCCGTCGCGCGATCGCAGTCCGGGCAGGTCTGCACGCCCGTTTCGACTCCGACGAAGAGATGGCCAAGCGGGCATGCCAGGAACGCGCCCGACTCGCCCCGCTCACGACGCACCGTGAGGGAAACCATGGCGTGGGGGAACAGCCGCTGACGCTTCTTGCAGCCGAGGCACTTGGCCGTCGCGACCCGGAAGGTGTGGCTGATGAAGGCCGTTTCGCCATCGGAGAACTTCGTCCCGTAGGCCTTGGCGAGCAATGGCTTCGCGAGCTCCGCGAGGCGGAGACCAGCCGGCTGCAGGTCTGTCGCTGACGGAAGGTTCAACATCCCGACCAGCCCGGAGACAGCCCAGGGGTTCAGGTCCTGCGCATACGTCCTGTGCCCACGCATGACGGACGCGAGCGGGATCACACTACCGCCGACAAACGGATCGACGACAAGCAGGCGACCAGGACGGTCCAGAGCGAGCGCGTCGAGGATCGCGCCATTGATCGACTCAGTTCGACGTGCCCACCAGCGGTACGCCGTGACCGGCGGCAGATGGACTTCACGGTTCCGCGTCTCGGCTCGAGCCGCGGCACTGACAACGTCGGTCAGCAAGTGACGGAGCGGCGACCGAACTGCAGCCCCTTCGGAGTTGGCGTTGGGCATGACGTCACGCTCCGCGATCATTCGTCCAGGGGCGAGTAGCGCCATGTCGGGAGGCCTCCTGTCAGTTCGGCGGTGTCGATGTAGATCTTGGTGGATTGCCATGCGCCGCCGGTCTCGGGGTCTGTCGGGAGGCGGTCCCGCAGGCCTTCGCCTGTGGTCCAGCCTACAAGTTCGACAGTCTCGTCGCGGCCGACTCGACAGAGGACGAGGAACCAGCGCGGGTCCTGGAGCGCGACTTGCGCTTCATTCCGCGACAGGAAGATCGCTACGGTCGAGCCCTGCGCTCGAGTTCCCTTGACCTCCAATCGCCTTGGATCTCCACCCTCACAGGGGGCCTTCACATCGTAGCCAAGCTGGTCAGAAATCAAGCTAAGGCGCTGTACCTGCGCAACCAGGTCGTCACGGCCGGCGGCCGAGAGTTCGGCGCGCGCACAGGCCACGACGTGCTCCTCGGCGAGTTCGCCGACCCGGGTGCGCTCGTCGGCGCTGAAGCGCCGCGCGAGCGCCAGCACGAAGGACTCTCGCCGATCCGGATCCGGAAAGATCTCGCCGAGGCCTCGAGCCGCTTCGTCGGGGATAAGCTCCGGAGACACACCCGACTCGGTCGCAGCCGCAGTGACCCACAGCGGACGGCGCGCTCCGAGCAGCCGATCGAGCAGCAGCTCACAGGCCTCTTCGGGGCGCATGGCGAGCAGCGTTGGGAGCGACACCGCCGGCGATACGACATTCCCGGGGAACGTCACGAAGCCGGCCTCAAGCAGCAGACCGGCGCCAAGCTCGAGGTCGCGGTCGGAGAAGACCGCCTCGGTCGGCGTGCGGAGGAAGGCAGGGCCCAGTTCGGCTCGTGGTCGGCCAGCGTGGCGAACGACCACCTCTCCTGCCCGAAGCGCGGACCGCAGCTGGTGCGGGGTGGGAAAGGCCGTCAGCGACTCGCCATCGGGATCACGGGACATGTTCCCCTCGCAGGTGGGCGAACAGGGCCGCGATGTCCTCGCCGTCGTCGATCGGCGCGCCCACGTCCTCGTCATCGGGGAGAGCTACGGTCGCGAGGTTCGGGTCGTCAAGCATCTCCGCCAAGCGCTCGGCCTTCACGCGAACGCGGCCATCGACGATTTCGTCGATCGTGTCGCTAGTGAGGAGAAACGTGATCCTCGTCTCCTGGTCAGGCGCGAGACCGAGTCGGTGGATCCGGTCGATGCTCTGGAGGTACTGGCCGGCGTTGAAGGTCCGCTCGAGGTAGATCGCGTCGTGGCACTCGTGGTGGAGGCTGACGCCCTCACTCATGGCAGCCGGGTTCGCCAGCAGGATCATGCAGTTCGGGTCTTCCCGGAACCTCCGGATCTCGCTCTCCCGCGTGATCGCTATTGGGTCCTCAGACCACGGGACGACGCCGCCGTGGTACATCGCGGGCTGGTAGCGAGCGAGCATGTGCTTCAAGACCTTGAGGTTCCGGACGAAGTTCGTCCAGACGAGCGTCTTGCGCCCCTGATCGGCGTTGGCCTTCACGAGCTTCATCAGCTCGATGAACTTCGGCGGCGTCTCGTGAATGTTGTAGCTCTCGATCAGATCGGCCAATCGCGATCCTGGCTCGACCTCCAGCGGCGGATGACGAAAGGTCTCAGGGTCGCTGCCGTCGGAGCCGGACGCCAGTAGCTTCGGGTTGGTCGCCGCCTCGAGCAGGTACATCGTGATGCGCCCGAGCTTCAGCATGTCGTGCTGGTCGCTGAGGCCCATCGCAACCGTGCCACGGTAGGTGTCGCGCATCGCGTCGTAGATGCCGGCCTGGAGCCCCTCGAGCGGTACGACAATCGACTTCTTGATCACGGGCGGCAATCCGAGATCGGCCTTGGTCGTGCGGGCAAAGAGAGGCCTGATCGCGTCGGCGACCTGCTTGCCGGCGTCGGCCGGCGGGTTGGCCAGCAGCGCGTCGCGAGGCAGGATCCGGATCGCCTCGTTCGGCCACAGGAAGTCGATCAGCGCGACGAGGTCGGTCGGACTCTGCGGGGCCGGCGTACCGGTGAGGATGTCACGGCGTGTCGCCAGGTAGGCGAGGTTGAGGCAAGCCGTGCCCCACTCGCCGCGCCAGCCCTTCTTCATCCGGTGGGCTTCATCGAGCACAACCATCGCCTTGTGCCGTCTGACCCAATCAGAGAGCTCGGCGGAATTTGCCCGGTGGTAGTTCGTCAGAACAACCTCGATTCCCTCGGGGATCCGGCCGCCCTTGTACCGGAGGGGAACCGGCGGGTTGTTGAGGGTTACCTTCACCTCTTCGATCCACGCGTCGAAGGCCGAGAGCGGGGCGATCACCAAGAGTCGATCCACCCTGCCGCGCGTTCGCTCGGCCTCATAGACAGCGTAAGCGACCGCAGTCTTGCCGGCGCCAGGGACCGAGAAATTGGCGCCATGGGATAGCGCTAGCAATCGGCCCAGGTCACGGGTCTGGAACGGTCGGAGGTCTCGCTTGAAGCGGCTCCCACCGATCGCCTCGATCACTTCGGCGTCGGGAGGTGGCTCAGGCGAACGCAAGCTCGCGTCGAGCTCCACGCGCGTCCGCTTGGCCTGGCGAACCGCCGCCATGACGCCATCATCGATCGTCGCCCCGACGCCGAGACTCCTGGCGCGAGTGGCAAAGGCGTTGCGTTGACTCATGAACTGCTCGAGCGACACCTCGATCACCTGAGCCGTATCGCGTCCGCCTGCGTTCCACGCAGCCCGTACCTGGAGCCACGTGTGGTCGTCGATTGCCTCGCCTCGGCGGATGCGGACATGGCTCCCGCTCTCGGCGAGCGAGATCGCCAGCGTCGCGCTGCTCACTTGTGCTTCGCGAACTCAGCCCGGAGCGCCTCGACCGCGTGCTCGAGCTTCTTCAGCTCGTAGCCCAGGGTGCCATTCTTGAAGCCGGGATGCGAAGCGACCTTCTGGTAGGCGACGAGGGCGAGGCTCGCCGAACTGCGAGCCGTCTTCAGGAGTTGAACGGGGCCCGTCAGGCTCTTGGTTGCCTTGTCCTCGCGAACGACCTCTTCATGAACGCTGTCGAGCTCCTCTGCGATCTTGTTCTTTAGATCTTCGAGCGGCATCAGGGTTGCCGTCCCGTTCGTGCCCGGAAGATCCACCGAGTCGTTGTCCCAGTTCCTTGCGATCAGATCGACGAGCGCGCCGACCGTCGGCGTCTTGTCCTCATCGCCGCTCGGATCGTCTGCGAGGTCGTCGAGGCCAGGGAGATCAGCCGGCTGCCCGGGATCGGCCAGGATCGACTCGACGGCCGTCCCGATGTCGTCGTTGCCCAGGAGGCTCGGGACGACCTTCTCTGCCGCCGAGGTGGCGGAGATGCTCCGGATGTGTCGGTACTGGGTGCCAACGAGGATGGCGAGGATGCGTGCTTCCTTCATCTGCTCGGCGGCCAGGGGATCGGTCTTCCTGAGGTCCTCGAACAGTGCATCGAGCTCCTCAAGCGCCACCCGCACGCCATTGAAGAAGTGCAGCGGGATCTTGCCGTCGCTCCGCTGCTGGATCTCGCGGATGATCGCCAGGAGGCGCGTTCGCTGGCGCGCCTGGAGAGCCCCCTTGCGCAAGGCCGCCTTGTCGCCGCTGGCGGCCAGGTTCATGGCCTTGGCGACGTCCTCGTCGCTGTACTTGAGCTTGGCCTTGAGGTCTTCGACGAACAGGAGCTGATTGGCGAACGTGTAGTCCTGCTTGAAGTCCCGCCGCATCTGGAGCGTGAGCTCCAGCTTGTCGATGTCCTTGGGATCAGCGTTCTTCGGGAGAACGGCGACCCTGATGTAGCCATGGGGATCGTTCTGTCGAAGGGCGACGGCGCGCGTGTTGGCGTTGATCAGCACGCCGGAGCGGGTGATCACGCCAGCCTCCTGCTGGCCCTGATCGCGGAGGTTAGCCTTGAGGTCCTCGAAGCCATCGATCTTCGACAGGATGTCGGTCACGATGGCCT
>JAYVMQ010000194.1:0-5757 GCA_043758855.1 Chloroflexota bacterium | reverse complement strand
CCGCGGAGCAGACTCGACCGAAGGACAACTGTCTGCCGCATGCCGGTGTGTTGTGAATTCGGCAAGAACTGGGTCCGGGCCGGCCGTGTGGCGCCGGTGCGCCCCGCTCAGGCCTCGATGGCGCGCTTTCGCTCCGCCCCGCTCTCGGCTAGACGGACCGTTGGCGCCCGGTCTACACTTTCCGGGCCCTGTTCGTGGGCGGTCTGCGCGTGCTCGCAAGAGAGTGGCGGCGGCCGTGATCGCGAACGAGCCCCTAAGGAGGTGATTTCCGGATTGGCAGAAGTCCGCGTGGGTGAAAACGAAAGCTTCGAAAGTGCCCTGCGCCGGTTCAACAAGAAGATTCAGCAGAGCGGCATTTTGGCCGAGGCCCGTCGCCGCGAGCACTACGAGAAGCCGAGCGTGAAGCGCAAGCGCAAGGAAGCGAAGCGCAAGAAGGTTGCTCGCCAGACGCAGAGCTAGCGAGACCAATCACGCCGTCGAAGGGTCGTGCGACTGATTGCAGGCGCGCCGCCCGCCCAGAGGTGCCATGCCGGTGTCTCTCCGCAATCGACTCGATGAAGAGTTGAAGGCCGCCATGCGGTCGAGTGACGCCGTGCGCCGCGATTCGCTGCGCATGGTGCTCGCGGCCGTCCAGAAGGCCGAAAAAGAAGGCAAGCACGCGCTTGCCGATGACGAGATGCTTGGCATCCTGACCCGCGAACTGAAGGTCCGGCGTGAGTCGGTGGACACCTTCCGAGCGGGTGGCCGCGAGGATCTCGTGGCCAAGGAAGAGGCCGCCATCGCGGTCGTCTCCGAGTTCATGCCCCAACCTCTGTCGGAGGCCGAACTGACGGCTCTCGTCTGGCAGGCCATCGCCGAGACCGGCGCTGCCACCCCGCGCGACATGGGCAAGGTCATGGGCTGGCTTTCTCCAAAGACACGCGGCCGGGCAGATGGGAAGGCTGTCAGCCAATTGGTGACGCGGCTGCTGGCCGCCCGCGCCGCCGCATCGTGACGGGTCCGTCCGTGTTGAGGGAGCCGCACGAACATACTCGTGCCTTCGGCCCAAGTGACGCTGCCAGGCTCGTCTTCGCGGCCTCGCTGATCGCGGTCGCTCTAGGTGCGGGCGTGTTAGGTGACCTCGCGCCGACGAACCCTGGATATGCTCCTGGCGTAGTCGCCCCAACCGCGATCCGGGCGCCGCGCGATGCCACGATCCCCAACGCCGTGGAGACGACAGCAGCCCAGGCCAAGGCCGCCGAGGTCGTGCCGCCTCGGTACGACTACACCACGGCTCGCGCCGAGTCGATCGCCGCCGTTCAACTGGCCGAGCTGCAGCTCGATCTCAGGCCCGTCGACGACGCGTTCAGCAACATCAAGGCCGCGGATGCCCGCCGCGTGGCTCTGCAGAGCACCCTGCCGTGGCTCACGTCAGACACCCGGACGATCCTACTGACCCTCGATCCGGTGCGCTGGCCGGTCGTTGAGCAGGCGGCCGAGAGCGGCCTCTCGGCCGGCGAGCGGGTCGAAATCCGAGATACCGACCTGGCCGCCAAGCAAACGGCCCTGGCCCACCAATACATACCCACCAACCTGGGCCTCAGCGCGGCCGAGGAGCAGTTGATCGCAGCCACGATCACCCGCCTGTTCGTGGCCAACTCGGCCTACAGCCAGACACTCACCCAGCAGGCCAGAGACCAGGCCGTCGCTGGCGTTGCCACGGTCACCGACTCGCTCAAGGCCGGCGAGGTCATCGTGGACCAGGCCCACCAGATCACCGAGTCGGACATGATCAAGATCCGCTACTACGGCCTTGACAAATCGGTCGTGGATTGGGGCAAGGCTGCCGCCTGGATGCTCCTTGGCACCCTTGTCGCTGCGACACTGCTCGCCTGGCTGTGGCGGTTCCGGCCGGAGTACTGGCATCGCGGCCGGACTGTGGCCTTGATCGGGCTGATCTTCGTCGTCTCGGTGCTGGCGCTGAAGGTGCTCGGCGCGAGGGCCTTCTGGCTGCCATATGTCGTGCCCACCGCGGCGGCCGGCATGCTGCTGACGTTGCTCCTCGATGCGGGCGTGGGAATCGTCATGGTCGCATTGCTGGCGGTCCTCGCCGGGCCCGTTAGCGGGTCGTCCGTCGAGCTATCCGCGTATGTCCTCCTCGGCGGCTTCACGGGCATCCTGGCCATTGGCAAGGGCGAACGCCAGCACTACTTCATCCAGGCTGGGTTGGCTGTGGCGGTCACCGAGATCGCCGTCGTAGGGGCGTTCGGGTTGCTCGGCCAGCACGACACGGCCGGTGTCCTGCAGCTGTCGGCCGCAGCGACGGGCGGAGCGCTGATCGCGACCGTGGTGACCCTGGGGAGCTTCGCTCTTCTAGGCAACCTGTTCGGCATACTCACGGCCTCGCAATTGCTCGAGCTTGCCCACCCGTCTCAGCCGCTCCTGCGCCGGCTCTTGATTGAGACGCCGGGCACGTATCACCACTCCCTCATGGTCGGGAACCTGGCCGAGAGGGCGGCCTCGGCGATCGGCGCCGATCCCCTCCTGGCTCGGGCGGCGGCCTACTACCATGACGTTGGCAAACTGGCCAATCCACTCGCCTTTATCGAGAACCAGGCCGGCGGTGACAACATTCACGACGAGCTGGATCCGGAGCATTCCGCGACCATCCTCAGACAGCATGTCCCCGACGGCATGGACCTGGCTTACAAGGCCCATCTCCCCAAACCGCTGATCGCCTTCATCCCACAGCACCACGGGACCGCGATCATGGGCTTTATGTACGGCAAGGCGCGCCAGGTAGCCGCCGCGCCGTTCGGTGGCGAGAGCCAGCCCGCCGGCAAGGCAGCGGCCGACGCGGTTGATGAGGGCCGCTTCCGCCACGGCGGCCCAAAACCGCAATCCCGCGAGGCGGCCATCCTGATGCTGTCTGACGGTGTGGAAGCGTCAGTGCGCTCCCTTTCGAGTCGCGACGAGGCCACAATCAGGGCGATGGTCGGCCAGATAGTCCAAGAGCGACTGGCTGACGGTCAGCTGAATGAATGCGAACTTACGATTCGAGACCTGGATAAGATCAAAGAGGCCTTTATAGGCCAGCTCCAGGGCATGTATCACCAGCGGATTGCCTACCCGCAGAACAAGGTGGTCGAGCCCGGGAATCCGGGCGAAGGAGGCGCGGCGTAAACACGAGACCAGCTGCGAGTCTGGATGCGAGCGACAGCGAGGGCGCGACGACCTGCATCTACCTCCCGCCCTTCCGGATCGACGTCACGGTTCGGACCGGCATCCCACCCATCGTTTCGCGTAATCGTGTCGCCCTTGCAGTTCGGGCCGCCCTCGAAGCCGGCGGCGCCCCGGGCCCGGCCTCGATTGGCATCGTCCTTTCCGCGGACATCGAGCTGGCCGAGCTCAACGCCGCGCACATGGGCTCCTCTGGCGCCACGGACGTCCTGTCATTCCCGTTCTTCCCGCCTGAGGCGTTCCCTCAGCACGACCGCGGCGCGGATGGCCATCGCGACCTCGGGGTGGCCGCTGCCCTCAAGCAGGCTTTTGCGCTGCCGCCCGGCTTGCGGGCCCACCTCGGCGACATAATCGTCTCAACGGAACGGGCCATTGCCCAGGCCGCCGAGGGCAGGGGCGGCCAGACCGGCGACGTCAGCTGGACTCCCGCCGAGGAGATGTTGCTTCTCGCGGTCCACGGGACGCTGCACGTCTGCGGCTGGGACCACGCCGAGCCGGTGGAAGAGGCTGGAATGCGGGCCCTGGAGCGGCGGGTCCTGGCCTCTCTCTTGGCTGACGGTCTTCGCCCCAACCGCGAGGCGGATTCCGTCGACGAGTGCTAGAGCCCTTTTGACGTCCTAGAGCCCTTTAGGCGGCGCCTGATACCATCCGGCTTGGCCCTCCGGAACCGGATCAGGGCTAGTTTTGCGTGCCGCGACGGGGCTCCGTGCGCGGCGAGCGCGGTGGCTCTCGCAGGAGAAGCGGTGAAGATCGTCGTGGGCCTCGGCAACCCGGGCACGCAGTATGAGAAGACGCGGCATAACATCGGCTGGATGGTCCTCGACAGGCTGGCCGACCGGGCCGGCTGGAGCGGCAAGGGCCGCAACCGTGACGCCTCGGCGATAGTCCAGGGCCGATATCGCGGCCTTGACCTGACGCTCGTCAAGCCCCTGACCTTCATGAACGAGTCGGGCCTGGCAGTCCGCAAGTCGCTTGCCCGCGAGCATGCGCCGCTGACCGAGATGCTCGTCGTGACCGATGACTTCTCGCTGCCGTTTGGCAAGCTTCGGTTCCGAGAAGGTGGGTCGGCCGGGGGCCACAATGGTCTGCGCTCGATCATCGCCGAGCTTGGCAACGAGCAGTTCAGCCGGCTGCGGATTGGCATCGGCGAGCCCGGCATCGACGCCATCGACCATGTCTTGAGCCAGTTTGCGAAGGGCGAGAAGGCCCGGCTCTCCGAGCTGCTCGATGCTGCGGCCGACGCCGTGGAGGCCTGGGCCCGCGATGGCACGAGCAAGGCCGCCAACCACTTCAACTCGTACGAGCTGCGACCGGCCGACGAGGATCGATCGGCGGCGCCGGGTGAGGTCGAAGGGCCGCCCGGACCCGACGGCATACGACGCACAAAGACAGGTTGGCGCAAGCAGAAGCCGCCTGAGCCGACCGAATGAGTATTCGGGGAGGGCGCTCTCTACGCAGCCAGATCGAGGCCGCGCTGAGCGGCGAAGGGGATCCGCTCGGCGACGAGGGATTGGGCCTGCCGGACGGGCCGGCTCCCCACGAGACGGCGATTCGGCGCGATGGGGCCGGGCGTGGCGCGGCTCCGGCCAGTGGCGCGGCTCCGGCCAGTGTCGCGGCTCCGGCCAGTGGCGCGGCGGCGGCAGGCAGTGGCGCGGCGGCTCCGGCCAGTGGCGCGGCCGCCACCAGTGCCGGGACCAGCCCGAGAGCGCGGCGTTTGCCGGACCTCCACGTGCTCCCGCCGCTCCTCCACGCCACCGGCAGTTTCGGCGCCTTGTGGCAGCGGCTCGGGGCGGAGGACGAGCCACTGCCGGTCGCGGGCCGGCACGCGGCGCTGGCTGCGGTTCCGCACGGGGCCAAGACTTTCCTGGCCGGAGCAATCGCCACTGGCGGCGGGGCGGAGGCTCCGCAGAGGCTATGTTGGGTGGCCCGCGATGCGGAGATCGGGGATCGCGTCGCGGAAGAGTTGCAGGCCTGGCTCGGCGACCCCGAGGCCGTGGCCGTCCTGGAGCCGCGCACCGCCCTCGCCTACGAGCGCAGCGAGCTTGTTCGCGACGAGACCGCAGCTCGAGTCGCCGCCCTGGCCGCCTGGCGCTCCGGCCGGGCCCGCGTCCTCGTGGCCAGCGTCCAGGCACTGCTGCAACACACTCTGGATCCGGCGGAGATCCCAGCTCAGCCGCGCCGCCTTCGGGTGGGGGCACGCGTCCATCAGGACGAGCTACTCCGCGAACTACTTGCTCTGGGCTACGAGCCCGTAACTGAAGTGGCCGGCCGCGGCGAGTTCGCCCGACGTGGCGGCCTCGTCGATGTATTCCCATCCGCGGCGCCCTTGCCCATCAGGATCGAGATGTTCGGCGACGAGATCGATTCGATGCGCGTCTTTGACCCCACCGACCAGCGCAGCCTCCGGCCAATCGAGGAAGTGGCTCTGCTGCCCGCCAGCGAGTTCCTCGTGCCGTCAGGTGGCCCGGCCGAGCTGCGCGCTAGAGTCGCCCGACTGCCCGGCCGAGGCTCTGCCGCACTGCCGGAGCGTCTGGTCGC
>JAYVMQ010000193.1:0-2318 GCA_043758855.1 Chloroflexota bacterium | reverse complement strand
GGTCATAGCCGTTTGGAATGCAAACGAACTTTCCCGGGAGGTGCGGATAGCGAGCCACGAACATTTCCCGCAGCTCCTCCACCGCCAGCACGACGCGATCGGCCCGCTCGACGATCCAACGCTCGGTCCTGCGGCTCAACTGTTGTTTGACCCCGGACGAGCGAGCGGCGAACGAATTGCCCACCCACGGGTCGCGGAAATCGGCGACCCACGGCTTACCAGTCGCGCCCTTGACCATGCCCGCCACGAGGTGTGCCGTGATGGGAGGCGAGCTTGAATAGATGACGTCGATCGAACCACTCCGGGCGATCCGACGGGCCGAGCAGGTGCCGAACGGAAACCAGGCCACAGCTTCTTCAGGGAAGAGGATCGCCTCCCAGGCACGCGACCACAATGAGGCACCGAACAGCAGCGGCGCGCGCACGACCGAGTCGACTCGTCGGCGCCGCGAGCGTAGCTCCGGGCCGCGACCCACCGATACGACGGCGGGCGGGGTCGATGCCTCGGCGGCAGCGGGCTTCTGAGCGGCAGTCGAGCCCCGTCCGCCGAGACGGTTCGAGAGCGCTCTGCGGACTCTTGATGGCTCGAGGCTCAGACTTCGATGGATCTCGAGATCGGGCGGCAGCGCGGCCAGAAGTGACGCGTCCCGGATCGGATAGCCCGGGTCGCGCGGCGCCACCACCACCGGCTGCCAACCCCATTTCGGCAGGTACGTGACGTACTTGAGCGTCCGCTGCACGCCCACCCCACCCACCGGCGGAAAGTAATAGGTGACGACCAGCACGCGACCCGGCATCAGCCCTGCCCTCGGCCTTGGGACCGGTGGCGACGAGCCATCGCCTGGCCCACCAGCCGCCGCGCCGTCTCGACCATGAGCCGAACTTCAGCGGTCCCGGGCATGAATAGCGAGAGCGGCGATTGTCCGGACAGACGGCTGGCGAAGACGAGGGCAACGCCGGCCTGGAACGTGTACGAGATGAGCGACGCCAGAGCGGCGCCTACGATTCCGAACATCGGGATAAGGACCAGGTTCAGGGCAACGTTGAGGACAGTGGCTGCGATCGTGCCGATCGCCACCAGTCCCGGATGGCCTCTGCCATTGACATAGCTGGTCATGACCTTGGCCACGCTCAGCGATACGACGCCGGGGAGCAGCACAACGAAGGCCAGCAGGCAGTCGACAAACTGGGGCAAGACCAGGTGGATACCGACATAGGCAACCGGTATTAGAGACAGCGCCAGGCCGACGGTGAGCAGCGTCGTCAAGCGGCCAACCCGGCCTACCAGGCGGTTCGAATCCTCGGGCGTGGAGCCAGCGACACGAGGCAGAAAGATCGTCGTGATCGAATCGGGCACGTAGAAGACAAGCTCGGCCATCGTCACGGCCACGCTGTAGTTGCCGAGCGACCGCGCGGGCAGCATGAGGGCCTGGATGATGTACGTGTCGGCCCGGTAGCTGAAGTACCCCGACAGGCTGCCAGGGTAGAGACGGGCTCCATAAGACGCCAGGGCACGCAAGGAGGCTGGTGCGCCGCCTTGGCTGGTCCGACCGAGCCGCCAGGTCGCGGTCGTGACAGCGGCCGCCATGAGGACGCTGACGATAATTGTGCCGGCTACGGCGCCGTCGATGCCGAACCGGAGCACCCCGACCAAAAGCACGACCGACGCCAGCGATACCGCGGCCAGTGCGATCTGGATCAAGTTGTAGACACGAACCGCCTGACGACCATACAGAATCGCCCCGCCGAACGCCGTCAGGACGCCGAGAGGGACTGTCAGCAAAATCACTCGCAGAAGGCTGTCTGGCGCGAGGCGGAGGATCGAGGTCTCGAGCGCTGGCAGGCTGAACCAGACGATGCCGACTAGTCCGACAGAGAGGATCGCCGTGAAGATGTACGTGGCCCGAACGAGACCGGGCACCGAAGCTCCGCGACCGGCAAAGTAGTTGACCGCGCTCGGCAGGCCAAACGTGCCGATCGCAAGGAGCATTCCGGGCAGCGTGACGACGGCGACGAAGTGTCCCTTGCCATCCGGCCCGAGTAACCGCGACAGTAGGATCGATGTCGCGAACGCCATCACGAAGAGCATCACCCGGGTCGCGAGGACGCTCGCGACGCGCTTGGCGAAGATGCCGATGGCGGCCGGCTTGTGTGGGGCCCCGTCCGGACCGGCAAACGTCACGCCGGTCGGACCTGGAACGATGCCATCACTACTCATTGTCGCCCGACCAAGTCGCGGTAGAGGCTCTCCATCAGCTCCATGCTGCGACGATGATCGGCCCGCTCCAGCACCGCCTGGCGGGCCCCGGCTGCTCGCGC
>JAYVMQ010000192.1:0-5362 GCA_043758855.1 Chloroflexota bacterium | reverse complement strand
TGCGGATGATGTCCGCGGTCCAGCCCTTCCTTTCGGGCGCGATCAGCAAGACCGTCAACATGCCCGAAAACGCCACCCCGGCGGAGATCGAGCAGGTCTACCTCGAGGGCTGGCGCCTCGGCCTCAAGGCGATCGCGATCTACCGCGACAACTCCAAGCGCAGCCAGCCGCTCAACACCGGCAAGAAGAAGCAAAGCGACGCGGAAGCGTCGCTCGCCGCCTCCGGGGTCGCCGCGGCCCCCACCGCCGTAGTCGAGCCCAAGGCCTACCGCCACCGCCTCCCGGCCGAACGCCGGGCGATTACCCACAAATTCGACATCTCCGGCCACGAGGGCTACATCACCGTCGGCCTGTACGACGACGGCCAGCCCGGCGAAATCTTCCTCAAGATGGCCAAGGAAGGCTCCACCATCTCGGGCCTGATGGACACCTTCGCCACCACCGTCAGCGTCGCCCTCCAGTACGGCGTGCCGCTCCACGACCTCGTCCACAAGTTCGCCCACGTCCGTTTCGAGCCGTCCGGCTTCACCTCCAACCCGGAAATCCCCATCGCCAAGTCGATCATCGACTACATCTTCCGCTGGCTCGGCTCTCGCTTCCTGCCGCCGGAAGATCGAGCCACGCTTGGTCTAGTCGACCGGTCGGCGACGGCTGAATCTTCAGTGCGCCCGCTGACGCTTGGACTAGGCGGTTCGGACGCCGCAGGTTCTGGTGGCGCCGGGACTTCAGGGAGCGCTTCATCTGGCGTTGCGAGTCAGGCTTCACCGCTGGGTGGCGGGGCGGGTTCGTCGGACGCCCCCCGTGGGGCGGCCTCCTCACCCGCGACCGCAGTGGCCGCTCCGGGCACCGAATCGCCCTCAATGCCCCCTGCCAGCAACGGCGGTGCTAAGTCGGCCGGCAACGGCGCGACTGGCGTCCGCAACACACTTGGCAGCCTCGGCATCGGCAAGGCCCAGGTCACCTTCACCTCCCAGGCCGACGCCCCAAGCTGTGCCGACTGCGGCTCGATCATGGTCCGCAACGGCTCCTGCTACAAGGGCCTCAACTGCGGCTCCACGAGCGGCTGCAGCTAGACACTCGCGGCTTCTCTTCGCTTAGCGAAGGCGGCCGGCTCCGCCGGCGGCCTTCATTGTTTGCGAATCGCCAGTTCTCTTGAGCCGATTTCCGAGTGTGGAGGGAGGCTACCCCTGGTCAATCCATTGGCGGAGCGGCTCGTTCCGAATCGGCTCGCCAGCAACCAAGTCCGCGATTTCTCGCCGCCGGTCTCCGTCGAGTCCTACGCGGGGCTCATGCCCTCCGTGCGTTTCCTGAACCAGAAACCCGCACTCATGTAGAACCTCCACGGCTCGCAGTGCGAGACCAACGTCGGAGCCCGCGAGTCCGCGAGCGGTTGATCGCCTCTCCGTACGAGCCGGCCAGTACTTGCCCATGGTGCTCAGTTTCTCGAGGATCCGTCGGACGATGCGAAGTCGCCGGTCCTGATCTGTTTCGTCGCTCTCCGGGTCCTCGTCTGCGAAAGACGGCAGCATGTCGGGTGCCGTAGGAGGGGCTTGCAGGCCGCCAAGGATCGGGAGGAGCACATCATCGAGTACCGCTTCAGGGCAAGGTATGCCTCGCAGCGCACACTGCATCAGTACCTGGAGTGGCGACATGCCTAGCGCGGCAGCCGCCTCCCTCAGCGTCATCTCAGACATCGAGCGCCTCCGTGTCCAGATCAGGGACGACCCGAGGTTGGATGGCCACGCCGCCAGCCCGGAGTTGCGCCGAGCGATCGTCTGAATCCTCGAGAAGCGCGGCGCAGTACTGGGCGCATTCTTCTGCGGTAACCGGGGGTGGCCCCGAGAAGCGGATCCGCAGTAACGATCCGCCCATCCTGCAGCGTTCGTGCTCCACGGCGACAACGTCGATCTGGGACATTGAGCGGGCTACTTCCGCGATCGCATCCGCTGCCGCCGCGGCCACCGCAGTATGAAGAGCACCAGGTTCGAGTTCGTCGAAACCGGCCAGCGGAAGGCCAACGGCTAGAACGAGGCAGGAGTCATCATCAGAGGCAGCGACGACTGCTGGGACTGTAATGGGATCTCTCCCGCCTAGTGCTTCCCTGAGGGATGCTCGAGCCTCTTCGACCTCCTGCATGAGGCTGGCGCGCAGCCCGGCAGGAATCTGATCGGTTACGTTGCGGCGCTCCATATCTTCGTATTCACGGACCGTGCGCTCCGCTTGTACGAGTCTTGTGTCGTTCCGATCTGACTTCAATGCCAGAGCCTGAGACCACGCACGCCCGGCTTCATCGAGGTTGGATGCCCCTCGAGCAAGAATGGCCATGAGGATCCCCTGGCGAGCGCGAACCTCCGATTCGGCACTCGCGTCCAGCTCCGACGTGGCAACGGCCTGAAGCTCGGCGACTCTCCGGTCTTCTGCGTCGAGCCCGTGGAGCTTCTCCGATAACTCCTGTCGTTCACAGGCCAGGCGCTCCTTCTCATCGAGTATGTGCGCGAGGCGGTCGTGGAGCACCGTACGCAGCGATGCATGCTTCTCGGCGGCCGCGTCAAGCTCCACGAAGAGGTCGAGGCCACCAATCGACGTTCCTACGGATCCGAGGTTCCTGGCGTCCGTCCGCGCCTGCGCAGACCCGGCTACCGGCGTCGCGCCCTCGTCGCGTTGTGTTGCAGCCGATTCGGCCAGTCCATTGGCCATCGTAACGTTGTCTGGCTCCCTCTCGGGTTCTGCAACGAGCACGTCGAGAAAGCCCGCTATCTCGGCGATCGACCGCGCCCGATCCACCCACATCCAATAGCCTTCTGGCGTGTCCCAATCATCCCCAGCGAGATCAGCGAGGCGCAGCAACCAGCGCGGCCCGGACTTGGCACTCTCGAGCTGCACCGACAGTGTCTTGACGATCGCCCGTTCGAGACCCATTCCTTCCAGTTGGCCCATGGGATCGGTAAGAGCTTCTCGCAGGCCGACCAAATAGGGGAGGGTCGCCTGGGCTCGGACCACGTCCGAGGTCATGGCGTGGCGATCCAGATCATCTGCCGTCTGCGATACGCGCTCGACAAGCGCCGCCGAAAGCTCCACTGCATGATCAGAGAGTGACGCAGGCAGGCCTAGCCGGTTGCGGACAACTTCTCGAATGACGCGCGCCACGGGCCAGACTTGGGCTAGCAGGCCTCCTTCGACCCCTAGAGAGCCACCGTCCAGGCCGGCTGCATCAACGAGAACCTGGACAACACCTCTCATGGAGCCGCCACCACTCATGAAGGCACGGAAGCCCTGGCCTTCTGGATCCGGCACCACCTCGCAACGCCCGTATCGGCGCAACCGCCTGCCGCTCGCCACGACAGTGAAGACGCCACGACCCGCCATTCGATCAAGGATGTCCTGGGTGCCGGCGATCACCGGTGGGCTCGGATCTTGCTTGAAGTCGAGCAGGACTCCTTTCCGGTCGAGCAGGCTGATCGCGGCGTCAACGGAGGCCTGGTCACGGCCAAGGTCGACCGGGCTCTCGACGTGAAGCCAGGCCCCTTCCCCAGCTGCCGAAAGGTTGCGCACGGCTATCTGGAAGTCAGGGCGATCGACAGCGGGGATCTTGTGAGTCCGCGGGTTGTACACCTCACAGCGATGACTTGAGTGCTGGTCGCGGTCGGCCTCGGCACGTTCTGTCTCGCGACGTTCGTGCTCTTTGGCCTCGTCGTCAGTGAGGTGACACGCCTTGTACTTGTTGCCAGACCCGCACCAGCACAGCTCGTTTCTTCCTGGTGCGTGCTGCGGCGTGCTTGCCATCACTGCCGCCCGCTGAGTTCCGGGACCAAACTGCGGTGGGCGACAACGAGGAACTCGGTCGAGATCTCCTTGAGTCGCGAGCGGTAGGTCTGAGCATCGCGGGACAGCCCGCCATTTGACTTCACGTCTGCCTCTGCAAGAGCCAGCATCGCCAGTTCGCCTGCCACGACCTCGGCCAGCATGATGCGAGCCTCTCGAGACTCCTGGCCAGCCATGTGCTCGCCAAAGTAGGGCAGCAGACTCGGGTGCTGGGCGAATATGAGGAGCGTGCGGACGCCCTTCGGCCAGCTCCAATCGGCCCTTCCTTGGGAAGCGTATCTAGGCAGTTCGTCTTTGGGCTCGATGGCAAACCCCAGGTGGCCTTGGTCGTCCGCGGCGCTGATCTGGCAGGTAGCGGATTCGCCTCCGAGCGTGGCCCGGATGCGTCCACCGGCGGATGCCGTGGCCACTGCGGACACCTCGCCTTCAAACCACCTTCTCCCGTCGCCGGCGTCACGGAGTTCCATCGCCATGGAATTGGGGACGACAATGTCGTCGTGGGTCGTGGTCAGGCTTACCACTGCCGTTCCAGCGCGGCTGACCGACTCGGCAGGGGCCATCAAGACGATCCGCTTCGGCTTGCCGGCGCGGACGTGATACGACGACTGGGAGAACATCAACCGGCTTGGCGTTGGAAGCGGGCCGCTGTCTTCCGCAGCCACCTCAACCTCAACGATCTCAGAAGTGCCGCCTAGCCTGACCTCGATGAGGGTCGCATCCTCTATGGTTCCGGCAGTGACTTGGAACAATCCGCGCCGACGACGGGCCTCTCGGGGGTCGGGCTCGAGCTGCACCTCCGTCGCGGAGATGGAAAGGACGTCTTCGTCGGCGACGGAGATGGATGCCGTCCAGGCATCGGGAAGTTCCTCTCCCCAAGCCTCTGGCCAAGACTGAATCGAGAATGTCTGTTGCGTCTCGGGCGCGAGATATACGCTCGGTGGAATGACCCGCAACCTCACGGGCGACGGCGCAGTCGGCTCATCGGGACCGTCAGGTTTGTACTCCACCTCGAGTCGCTTCATGACCTCGGCCATCTTCGCGCCCAAATCCTTTGCAACTTGACGCAAGCGCTTCCGCGTATCTTCCGAAACCTGGCCCGCTTGTTCGGCTTGCTGCGCTTCCTCTTCGTCAACGAGCGGACGGAGCTGCTTCTCCACGAAGGCCGCGAGTTTCGCCGTGAAGGGGTGATCACGCGACAGTCCCGCTCGATTCCGGGTGATGATGGGGACCGGGTTCTGGGGGTCGTCGGTGGGTTTGCCCGCATCGACGGCATCGTCGTAGCGATTCTGTAGTTCCCGAATGTAGGGGCAGCGGAGCCAGCCCGTGAATCTCAGCGCTCCGGGCCTGCCTTCCAGATTGAAGTACGATGCCTCGTGAATGCCGCTCCCGTCGTCTATGACCACGCCACTGTGACGTTCCATTGACCGGTCATCTTCGAGTGGCTCTGCCATCTTGAACAGCTCTAGAGTCCCGTACACTCCCGGCACTCCATCGATGGCTACGTCCACCACCTTGACGCGCGCCCTGGTCGTTGGAGGGC